>NZ_JAAGNB010001605.1:0-7750 GCF_010550475.1 Amycolatopsis sp. SID8362 | reverse complement strand
AACCGCCGAAGCCGCGGTCGCCGCGGAAGCCGCCGCCGCGACGCGGGTTCTCGCGCCGCCGCTCGACGACCGGCTCGCCGCTGGGCTCGCGGGCACCGGTGATGCGGGACAGCGCGTCGTCACCCGGACGGACCATCGTGGACTCGGCGCGGACGCCGGCCCGGTCGGTCATCCGCTTGACCATGCGGCGCTGGTCGTTGGTGACCAGCGTGACGACGACACCGGACGCCCCGGCGCGCGCCGTGCGGCCCGCGCGGTGCAGGTAGTCCTTGTGGTCGGCCGCCGGGTCGACGTGCAGCACCAGCGAGATGTCGTCGACGTGGATGCCGCGCGCCGCGACGTCCGTGGCGACCAGCACCGGCGAGTGGCCGTCCTTGAAGTCGGCGAGGACGCGGTTGCGCTGCCCCTGCGTCTTGCCGCCGTGCAGGGCCTGCGCGTTCACGCCCTGCTCGCGCAGGCGCTCGGTGAGGCGGTCGACGTGGTGCTTGGTCCGCACGAACATGATCGTGCGGCCCTCGCGGGCGCCGATCTGCGTGATGATGTCCTGCTTGTCCTGGTGCGTCACCTGGAGCACGTGGTGGTCCATGGTGTCGACGCTCGCGGTCGACGGTGCGACCGAGTGCGTGACCGGGTCGGTCAGGTACTGCCGGACCAGGCGGTTGACGTCACCGTCGAGCGTCGCCGAGAACAGCAGCCGCTGCCCACCCGGCGGGGTGAGGTCGAGGATCTCGCGGACCTGCGGCATGAAGCCCATGTCCGCCATCTGGTCGGCCTCGTCGAGGGCGATGAAGTTGCAGTCGCCCAGGTGCGCGGTGCCCTGCCGGACGTGGTCCGACAGCCGGCCCGGGGTGGCGATCAGCAGGTCGACACCGCGGGAGAGGGCGTCCGCCTGGCGGGCGAAGGCCATGCCGCCGACGGCCGTGCGGCACCACAGGCCGAGCGACTTGGCCAGCGGGGTCAGCGAGTCGGCCACCTGCATGGCCAGCTCGCGGGTCGGGACCAGGATCAGCGCGCGGGGGCGCTTCGGGCGGGCCTTGCCGCCGTCGAGCCGGGCCAGCATGGCCAGGCCGAAGGCGAGGGTCTTGCCGGAGCCGGTCTGGGCGCGGCCCAGCACGTCACGGCCGGCCAGCGCGTCCGGGATGGTCGCGGACTGGATCGGGAACGGGTTGTTGATGCCCGCGTCGGCCAGCGCGCGGAGCAGCGGCTCCGGCAGGCCCAGCTGGGCGAAGGTCTTGGTGGCCACGGTCTCGACCGCGTCGTCGCGCAGCATGTCCCCACCGGCCGGGCGGGTGCGCGGCTTGCGGTCGGGACGGTCCGCGCGCGCGGACGTCGAGGTGTGGCCGGAATTGAACGTGACTGTCACAAATGCCTCTCGGACGCGGTTCGTCACAAGGGAGGCCCGGGCTGCCCGCGCGCAGGCAGGGCAAGATGGTGTGCGGTGGGCGTTCACAGGGACGGACCCGGCACACCGTGTCTTTCACTTGCCGACACTGCGCGCCGCATGGGATTTACGGATCACCGCGAGCCATTCGGTGGCTCTGGAGGCGACGGACACCAACTCATCCACGCCGCCGGTTGCGGTCTGTACATACTGTACCCGAGCCGGAGCTGGGACTTCGCATCGAGGTCACCGGTTGTGGGCGGCGTCGCAGACGTGTTCCGCGCCACAGCCGCGACGCCGCCCCGCTTTCACCCGAGCCCGGCGGCGGTCACGAGCTCCGCCAGCAGTTCGCCGGTGTTCGTCACGTGCTCGCCGAGCCCGCGGCCGTGGAACCAGCCCGCCAGGTTGCGCACGTCCCTGGCCAGGAATTCGGCGCCGCCGGGATTGGCCACGACGTCGACGACCTGCGGCAGGTCGATCACCATCAGCCGGCCCCGGTGCACGAGCAGGTTGTACGCCGAGAGGTCGCCGTGCGCGAGCCCCTCGGCGGCGAGCAGCTCGAGCGCCGCGGTGGCCTGGAACCAGAGGTCCTTCAGCTCCTCGGGGTCCGGGCGCACCTGGGCCAGCCGCGGCGCGGCCGTTCCGTCGTCCTCGCCGAGGAACTCGAGGAGCAGCTCGGTCCCGTTGCGCTGCACCGGGTAGGGCACCGGTGCCCCGAGCGTCCACAAGCGACTCAGCGCGGCGAACTCCGCGACGGCCCACTGTTCGGCGATCAGGTTGCGGCCGAACGCGGTGCGGTGCTCGATCGCGCGCATCTCGCGGGAGCGGCGCATCCGCCGTCCCTCGAGGTAGCCCGCGTCGCGGTGGAACAGCTTGTGCTCGTCGCTGCGGTAGCGCTTGGCGGCGAGCAGCGTGCCGCCGGTGCCGGGCAGCCCGCGCCGCAGCAGGTGGACGTCGGCCTCCTTGCCGGTCTTGAGCACCCCGAGGTCGGTGTCGACCGCGGCGAGCTCGGTGACGACCCAGTCCGGCCGGGGCCGCGGGCCGTGTTCGGCGTCGTCCCAGGTGGACCAGCGGTCGGCCCCGTCGGGCAGCTGGTTTTCGGTGTAGGCGTCGTCGCGGAGCTTGGCGAGCCGGACGCGCTCGCCTTCGGTGAGCCGCCCGCTGCGGGTGGGCTCGGGATCGTCGAACCGCCCGCGCCGGCGCGAACGCGCTGCGCGGCGGCGGGAAGGCTGCTCGTCGAAACTGTCGAAGTCGTGCTGGCGCACTGGTGGGTTTCTCCTCGATCAGGGATGCCCCACCGGGCGCGCGGTCAGCTCCGGGGGGCAGGTGGGTAAGGGCGCGAAAGGGCCCGGACATCCATCACGACAGGCACCTCCCTGCTCTCACGCACACCGGCTCCCTGCCGGACTCGTTCAGCTTGCCGGACCGGTCACCGGCCGCGCAACCGAATAGCGCGAACGGACCGTTCGTGACGTTTCCTTGAATTCCGCCCGCCGGCGTGGCCACGATGAACCGGCAGGCAGACCCGAGGAGGAGCGGATGGACGCGTACGACGTGGTGATCGTCGGCGGCGGGCACAACGGCCTGGTCGCGGCCGCGTACCTGGCGCGGGCGGGCCGGTCGGTGCTCGTGCTCGAACGACGGGAAGAGACTGGTGGCGCCGCCGTCTCGTTCCGCGCGTTCGAGGGCGTGGACGTCCGGCTTTCGCGCTACTCGTACCTCGTCAGCCTGCTGCCGAAGAAGATCGTGGCCGACCTCGGCCTCGACGTGGAACTGCGACGGCGCCGGATGTCGTCGTACACCCCGTCGGGCGGCTCCGGTCTTCTTGTCGACACGGGCGACGACGGCCGGACCGCGTCGTCGTTCCGGGCAGTCACCGGGTCCACTTCGGATTTCGCGGCCTGGCAGCGGTTCTACGAGCTGACCGAGCGCGTCGCCGGGCGCGCGTTCGGCACGCTCACCGAACCACTGTTGTCCGAAGTGGACTTCCGCGACCGGATCGGTGACGACCGGGCGTGGTCCTTGCTGTTCGAACGGCCGATCGGCGAAACGCTCACGTCGTGGTTCGGCGACGACACGGTGCGCGGCGTGGTGCTCACCGACGCGCTGATCGGCACGTTCGCCCCGGCGGACGGCGAGGACCTGCGGCAGAACCGGTGCCTGCTCTACCACGTGATCGGCAACGGCACCGGCGACTGGGACGTCCCGGTCGGCGGCATGGGCGCGGTCACCGGCGCGCTCGCGACGGCCGCGGCCGCCGCGGGCGCGCGCCTGGTGACCGGCGCGGAGGTGCTCTCGGTGGATCCCGGCGGCGAGGTGCGTTACCGGCGTGACGACGCCGAGCACGTCGCCGCCGGAGGGCACGTCCTCGCCAACGTCGCGCCGTCCACGCTGGCGAGGCTGCTGGGCGAGGAACCGCCGAGCCGGCCGGAAGGCGCGCAGCTGAAGGTGAACATGGTGCTCTCGCGGCTGCCGAGGCTGCGTGACCCGGACGTCGACCCGGCCGAGGCGTTCGGAGGCACCTTCCACGTCAACGAGACCTTCTCCCAGTTGGAGGCGGCGTATCGCGAGGCGGAAGCGGGCCGGATCCCCACGCTGCCGCCGTGCGAGATCTATTGCCATTCGTTGACGGATCCGTCGATCCTCGGCCCGGCCGAACGCGCGGCCGGGGCGCACACCCTCACGCTGTTCGGCCTGCACATGCCCGCGCGGCTCTTCGAGGGGCGCAACGAAGAGGCGCGGGAAGCGGCGTTGCGCGCGACGCTGGCTTCCCTGAACAGCGTGCTGGCCGAGCCGATCGAGGACTGCCTGCTGTCCACGTCCGGGGGAAAACCCTGTGTGGAAGCGAAAACCCCGCTGGACCTGGAAGCCGAGCTGGGCTTGCCGGCGGGGCACATCTTCCACCGGGACCTTTCCTGGCCGTTCGCCGAGGATCCGGCCCAGGCCGGCCGCTGGGGCGTGGAAACACCGCACGAACGCGTCCTGTTGTGCGGCGCGGGAGCCGCGAGGGGAGGTGGTGTGAGCGGCATCCCCGGCCACAACGCGGCCATGGCGGTACTCGGCGCCCGGTGACCCGGGTCAGGCGTCGTGTTCGGTGCACAGACACGCGACGCCTGGCTCGATCCACTCGCGGCCGGCCCAGTCCGGGTGCCGTTCGACGAGCAGTGAGCGGACCTCGGCGACGACCTCGTCCACGCCCATCGCCGAGTCCCGCCGCCGCCAGGTCTCGTCCCGCAGTTCCCGCAGGTAGGCACGGACGTCGGTGAGTACGGCACCGCCACCGACCTCTCCGTGCCCGGGAACCACCACGCGGTGCCCGGCGGCGCTCAGCCGGTCCAGGACGGCGAGCCAGCCGACGCCCGAGACGTCGGCGTCGTGCGGCGGGAACCACGGGAAGATCGCGAACTGCCCGGTCTCGGCCAGGTCGCCGGTGAACAGGACACCGGCGTCCGGTACCTCGACGACCTGGTCGCCCCGGGTGTGGCCCCGGCCGGTGGGGCGCAGCCGGACGGTCCGGCCGCCGAGGTCGAGGTCGTAGCCGTCGTCGTAGACGTGGTCGGGAACCGGCAACCGGACACCCTCGAGGCGGCGGGCGATCACCTCGCCGAGGCCCCGGAACATCTCCAGGTAGCCCGGGCCCTTGGTGGTGAGGTCGTCGGCCTGGGCGCGGTTGACCAGGTAGGTGGCCTCGCCGGCGAACACCTGCGCGCCGAAAGCGTGCTCGGGGTGGAAGTGGGTCGTGGTCAGGTACAGGCGGCGGCCCTTCGCCACTTCGGTCGCGAAGGCGAGCACCTGCTCGGCGTTGGCGGTGCCGATGCCCGTGTCGATCACGAGGACGGCTTCCGAGCCGCCGACGACGCCGATGTTGGGCACCAGGTCGACCCGGTGGTTGGGGATCACCAGCAGGTCCGGGGCGATCTCCTCGGCGCCGTCGACGCGCACGACGGGATCGGTCAGTTCGGTCATACCCCGATTCCACCCGCGGCCGGCGGTGGACGTCCAAGACCGGTTCGGTGGCGCCGATACCGGATGGCTATCGTCGCCGGTCATGGAGCTGCGCACGCTGCGGTACTTCGTGGCCGTCGCCGAAGAACTCCACTTCGGCCGGGCGGCCGCGCGGCTGCACATGAGCCAGCCGCCGCTGAGCCGGGCGATCAAGCAGCTGGAAAGCGACGTCGGTGCCGTGCTGCTGCTGCGCTCCGCCACGGGCGTCACCCTGACCAAGGCCGGAGCGGCCCTGCTGGCGGAAGCCCGGTCCCTGCTAGACCAGGCCGACCGCGCCCGCGTGCGCGTGGCCGCGGCGGCGGGCGAAGCGGTGCTCACCGTCGGCATCCTGGGCGACAGCACCGACCCGCACGCGGTCCGGCTCGCCGACATCTACCGGCAGCGCCACCCGGACGTCGAGGTCCGCGTCCGCGACGCCGACCTGACCGACCCCACCTGCGGGCTGCGCACCGGCCTGGTCGACGTGGCGCTGACCCGCGGGCCGTTCGACGAAACCGGCCTGTCGGTGCACGAACTGCGCACCGACCCGGTGGGCGCGGTCCTGCGCGCCGACGACCCGTTGGCCGCCCGCGACCACCTCGACCTCGCCGACCTGGCCGGCCGCCGCTGGTTCCGCTTCCCGGACGGCACCGACCCGCGCTGGCAGGCCTATTGGCACGGCGGCGAACCCCGGGAGGGCCCGGTGGTGCGCGCGGTCCAGGAGTGCCTGCAGGTGGTCCTCTGGAACGGCACGGTCGGCTTGATGCCGCTCGGCCACGAGCCACCCGGCGACCTGGTCGTGGTGCCGCTGCCCGCGATGCCGCCGAGCCCGGTGGTCATGGCGTGGCAGCAGGGGAACGCGAACCCTTTGGTCCGCTCGTTCGCCCACATCGCGATGGCCGCGTACCGCCCGCGAGATCAGGTCTAGACCACTGGCGTGCGGCGCACGTCGTAGAGGTCCCAGTCCAGCTGCCAGAACGCGTCGATGCCGTGTTCGCGGATGAACTTCCGCTCGGTGTCGTGCACCGGGAAGCACCCGGCGATGCTGATCGGCGCGCCGCCGACGTCGATCAGCGTGTACTGGTGCGCGTCGAGTCCCGCGGGCGCCGAAACCGCGAAGGCCGTCATCGCGGACTCCTCGGCGATCGGCTGCCCGAAGTCGATGGTGTCGCCGTAGACGAACGGGCAGGTGCCGCGCAGCTGCTCGGCGAGGTAGCCGATCGCCAGCGCCCACGTCGGGTCGTCGGACCGGACGCTGATCCACAGCTCCGGTCTCATGCCGTGCCAGTCCGGGTGCTCGGCCAGCGAAAGCCCGTAGGTCGCGCCCGTCATGTAGCGCGGTTCCGGTTCGTCGGCGTAGACGAACGAGATGACGTCGTCGAGCCCGTCGTGGGTCGACGGGATCGGCTGCAGGCGGGGTTCGCTGGTCCCGGTCAGGGTGTCGAGATGGGCGACATACCGCTCGGCACGGCTCGGCATGGCGCGCAGCATACGGCCGACCGGGCTGTGGCGCGGCACAATCCCGCTGGCCCGGGCGCGGCACGTTCGGGCAGGGTGGAAACCATGCGAGTGCTCGTGATCGGAAGCGGAATCGGCGGCGCGGCGACGGCTTGGCACCTGGCCCGCCGCGGCGTGGAAGTGGTCGTGGCGGACGCGGCGCGGCCGGGGACGGCGACCGAGGCCGGTGCCGGGATCGTCAGCCCGTGGACGTCGAAGTGGGAAGACGCGCTGTACCCGCTCGCCTCGGCCGCCGGCCGGTACTACCGCGAATTCACCGCGGAGCTCGAGGGCTCGTCGTTCGAGGTGGTCGGCGGGATGATCGTGTCCGCCGACGAGGCCGAGCTGGCCGAGGCGCAGGAACGGCTGGACCAGCGCGCGGCGGGCGCACCGGAGATCGGCGAGGTCCGCCGGCTCGACCCGGCGCAGGCACGCGAACTCTTCCCGGTGCTGGCGCCCGGGCTGGGTGCGGTGCACTTGACCGGTGCCGGCCGCGTCGACGGGCACGAGCTGCGCCGGGCGCTCCTGCGTGACGCCGAGCGCCTGGGCGCGAAGTTCGTCGAAGGGGAGGTCGCGTTCCGGGCCGACGGCACCGTCGCGGGCGAAGGGGGACCGCTGGAGGCGGACAGCGTCGTGGTCGCCGCCGGTGCATGGAGCCATGACCTGCTGGCGCCGCTGGGCATCGACCTGCCGGTGACGCCGCACCGCGGCCAGATCAGTCACTTCGACCTGCCGGGCACGGACACCGCGGCGTGGCCCGTGGTCCTGCCGCGAACCAGCCACTACCTCCTCGCGTTCGGCGGCGGCCGGGTCGTCGCGGGCGCGACCCGCGAGGCGGACGCCGGCTTCGACTACCGCGTCACGGCCGCCGGGCAGCGCGAGGTCCTG
>NZ_JAAGNB010001557.1:0-13984 GCF_010550475.1 Amycolatopsis sp. SID8362 | reverse complement strand
AGGTCGAGCTTGGGCAGCATGTGCTGGATCTCTTCGCGGCGGGGCTCCAGCCACGGCGGCAGCTTGAGCGCGCGGCCGAGCTCCAGCAGCGGCTCGTCGATCGCGAAGCCCGGTTCGTCGGTGGCGACCTCCAGCAGCGTCCCGCCCGGCTCGCGGAAGTAGATCGAGCGGAAGTACTGGCGGTCCAAAATGGACGTCACGTGCACGCCCTGGTCGACCAGCTCTTCGCGCCAGGCCTTCTGGGTCTCTTCGTCGGGCGCGCGCCAGGCCACGTGGTGCACGGTGCCCGCGGCGACCAGCCCGCGCGGCGCGTCCGGCGTCACGAGGACGTCGACCAGCGCGCCCGGCCCGCCCTCGCCGGCGGCGAAGCGCAGACGATTGCTGTCCTGGCCCGCGAAGCTGAGACCGAGCCCGTCGGTGAGCATCCCGGCGGTGGCGTCCTCCTGGTTCACCGAAAGCGTCACCGAGTGCAGGCCGCGGATGGCGTGCGCGGCCGGGACGAGCTCGGTGTCCCACGGGTCGCGCGGGTCGCCCTGCGGGTGCGCGACCAGGGCGAGCTTCAGGCCGTCGGGATCGCGGAAGGTCAGCGTGTCCTCGCCGTCGGCGTTGCGGATTTCGCCGGTCTCGATCTGCTGCGCGGCGAGGTGCTGCTTCCACCAGCCGATCGAGGCTTCCGGCACCGAGAACGACGTGGTCGTCGCCTGGCCGGTGCCGTGGCGGCCGCTCGGCGCGTCGGGCCACGGGAAGAACGTCATCAGCGAGCTGGGCTTGCCCGAGCTGTCGCCGTAGTAGAGGTGGTAGGTGCCCGGGTCGTCGAAGTTGACCGTCGTCTTGACCAGCCGCAGGCCCAGGGTGCGCAGGTAGAAGTCGGCGTTGCGCTGCGGGTCGCCGCCGATGGCGGTCACGTGGTGCAGGCCGGACGTCTTGATCGACATGGTTGCCTCCTCGGTTCAAGGTATCCCGAAAACCTCTCGCGCGCAAGATATATTCCGGCAAGGTAAGGTGGCGTCCGTGGAAGAGACCGACGACGACGAGATCGTCACCTGGTGGGGCCTGGTCATCGAGGGCTACCTCGCCACGCAGGACAAGCTGATGGGCGAGATCGCCGACCGGTTCGGGCTCGCGCCCGCGTCGTTCGACATCCTGGTGCGGCTGGTCCGCTCGCCCGAGCACCGGATGCCGATGACGAAGCTGGCGACCGAAGCGGCGCTGTCGAGCGGCGGCTTCACGAAGGTGGCCGACCGGCTGGTGGCGGCGGACCTGATCTGCCGGATCCCGAGCCCGGACGACCGCCGCGTCACCTTCGCGTCCTTGACCGAGCACGGCCTCGAAGTGGCGAACAAGGCCCGCGAGGCGGCCGCGGACATCCTGCGCCGGATCGTGCTGACCCCGCTCGGTGACGACGCCCCGGCACTGGCGGAAGCGATGCGGACACTGCGCGCGTTCAACACCGATCGTTGAAAAAGTCGAGGTCACGGCGGTGCGCGCGGGAGCGCACCATGGATCCATGCTGACCGAATCGACGATCACGACGATGCTCCCGGTGACCGACAGCGAACGCGCCGGCCACTTCTACGCGGACTCCCTCGGCCTCAAGCAGACGGGGAAGGGCGAAGACGGAACGCTGTACTTCGGGGCGGGCGCGGGCTCGATCGGCCTCCGCGCCATGCCGGCCGGCGCGCAGAGCGAGAACACGGCGCTGAGCTTCGAGGTCACCGACCTGGAAGGCGAGATCCAGGCGCTGGAGAGCCGCGGGGTGCGGTTCCAGGACTTCGAGCTGGAAGGCCTGAAGACCGTGGCCCACATCGCGGAGCTGGGCAACGAGCGGGCCGCGTGGTTCAACGACTCCGAAGGCAACGTGCTGTGCCTGCACCAGGTCCTAGGCTAGCCCCGGCATCAGCTTGACCGCGTTGCCCGACAGGACTCCGGTCAGCACGTCGCCGGGCAGGCCGAGGCCGATCAGCGTCCGCACGTTCTTCGCCACCGACGGCACGCCGGGCCAGTCCGTCCCGAAGACGAACTTCCCGGCCAGCCGGGTGAAGTCGAAGCGCTGGTAGTACTCCTTGAGCTTCTTCGGCGGCAATCCGGCCAGGTCGAGCCAGACGTTGTCGCGCGCGAGCGCGAGGAACGCGGCCACGTCGTACCACCACCCGCGGCCGCCGTGGGCGAAGACGAACTGCAGCGAAGGGAAGTCCTCGACCACATCGGACAGCAGCTCCGGGTTCCCGAAACTGGCACGGGAACCCGGGAAGCTCGACGTCCCGGAGTGGAAGATCACCGGCACGCCGCGCTCGGCGCACAGCTGGTAGACCGGGTACAGCTCCTTCTCCGCCGGGGAAAACGCGCCGTGCACCGGGTGGATCTTCAGCGCCACCGCGCCCAGGCCCAGCTGCCGCTCGACCTCCGAAACCGCCGGGTGGTGCAGGTACGGGTTGACGTTGGCCACCAGCCGGAACCGCGTGGGGTTGTGCTCGACCAGCGGCAGGTTGTCTTCGATGGGCTGGATCCCGGTGGCGCGCGGGCTGTACTCGCAGAACAGCAGCACCCGGTCGACGCCCTCGGACGCCATCAGCTCGTCCATCGCCGCCGGGACCACCGTCCCTTCGGCGTCGTACACCGAACGCCACGGGTACGAGCCCGCGAAGTCGTGCGCCCACTGCAGCCAGGCGGGTTTCAGCGTCGGCAGCCGCGGGGTGTGGACGTGCGCGTCCACCACGAAGTACCCGTCGATCACGGACTGGGCACCACCCGCAGCACGTCGCGGACCTGCTCGCGGATCACGTTGCGGCGGATCTTGCCGGTCGCCGTCTTCGGCAGCTCGGCCAGCTCGACCACGCCGCGCGGCCGTTTGAACGCCGCGAGCCCCTCGCGGCAGAACTCGATCAGCTCCGCCGGGTCCACCGCGAAGCCGGGCGCGGCCACCACGCACGCGACCGGCTTGTCGAGGCCGTCGGCGTCCGGCGCGGCGACGACGGCGACCTCGGCCACCGCCGGGTGCTGCCGCAGCCGTTCCTCCACTTCGGACGGTGACACCCAGATCCCGCCCGCCTTCAGCATGTCGCCGAAGCGGCCGAGGCAGGTGTACGTGCCGTCTTCGTTGCGGACGTAGCTGTCGCCGGTCCGCAGCCACTCGCCCTGGAAGACGAGCTTCGTCGCGTCGTAGCGGGCCCAGTAGCCGGTCGCCGTCGAGGGCCCGGCGACGAACAGCTCGCCGGGCTTGCCCGCGGCGTCGATCACCGCGCCTGCCTCGTCGCGGATCTGCAGGGAGTACCCGGGCACGGCGACGCCGGTGCTGCCGGGCCGCACCGAACCGGGCTGGTTCGACAGGAAGATGTGCAGAGCCTCGGTCGACCCGATGCCGTCGAGGATCTCCAGCCCGAAGCGGTCGCGGAACCGTTCGAACAGCGACGCGGGCAGCGGTTCCCCTGCCGAGACCGCCTGCCGCACCGAAGCGAACGAGTCGTCCGGGACGTCGCTGGCGAGCAGGGCCGCGTAGAACGTCGGTACCGCGAAGAAGAGCGAAGGCCGCTCCTCACGCGCGCGCCGGGCGAACAGCGCGGGCGTCGGCCGCGAAGGCTCGAGCAGCACGGTGCCGCCCGCGCCGAGCGGGAAGAAGCAGGAATTCCCCAGCCCGTAGGCGAAGAAGAGCTTCGGCACGGACAGGAACCGGTCCGACGGCGTCGTCGCCAGCACCGAGCGGGCGTAGGTCTCGCAGACCGCGCGGATGCTCGCGTGCCGGTGCATCGCGCCCTTCGGCTGCCCGGTGGTCCCCGACGTGTACAGCCACAACGCGGGCGAGTCCTCCCACGTCCGTCCACTTCGGAACGTCCCGCCGAGTGACGCCCATTCGTGCGTCCGGACGCCGAACCCGTCCGCGTCGCACCGGTCGAGCAGCACGTCGGTGACCTCGGGGGCGAAGCCGAGCGCGGTGGCGGCCTGCTCGGCGAACTCCCCGGACACGCCGAGCACGCGCGCCCGCGAGTCGGCCAGCACCTTGCCCAGCTCGAGCCCGGTGACCATGGTCGACACCGGGACCGCGACCGCGCCGGCCAGCATCGCGCCGAGGATGCCGGTGAGCAGCTCGACGTCGTCGACCATGCAGAACATGACCCGCTCTTCGGGCCGGACGCCCAGCTCCACGAGCCCGGCGGCGACCCGGCGGGCCTCCGCCGCCAGCTCGGCGTAGGTCAGTGACCGGCGGGGCGACACGACCGCGGTCGCGTCCGGGTGCCCGGCCGCGAGCAGGTACTCCGCCGCGTTGAACGCTGTCGCCACCAGACCTCCTACGTGAGGTACACGTACTCGTAGTCGAAGGGCTTCCCGTTGATGCCCTGCCGCGGTGGCGCGACCCAGCTCGCGATCTTCCCCCGCTCGTACACCGGGTGCATCAGCGAGCGGACGAACGTCAGGTCCTCGGTGGTGGGCAGCCACTTGCGCTTGCCTGCCTCCCAGGTCGCCTCGTCGACGATGGTGCCGTCGGGAGTGACGTGGTGGCCGGAGTTTATGCCGACTTCGCGGTTGAAGCCAGGGTGCGGCAGCCGGAACGCGAAGTCGATGCCGGCGTCGGAGAGGATCTTGTTCCAGCGCTTCACGCCGGTCTGGCAGTCGGCCACGTACTCGCTGCGCAGGTCGAGGTTGAGCAGCAGGATCGCCTGCAGCTCCTCGCTCGTCCACGTGCCGTCGCCGTTGGGCCGCTCCAGCGTGCGGGCGTCCTCGGTGAGCTTGTGGTCGTCGCGGCGGCGGGTCTCCTGCCAGCGGCCCTTGAGCCCGGCGGTGTAGTAGTTCGCCGCGTTCGTGGACGTCTCGCTGCCGAACAGGTCGAGCGAAACGGTGTAGTGGAAGTTGATGTACTTCTGGATGATGTCCAGCGGGATGCCGCCGTGCGGGCCGATGTCGAGCGTGTCGTGCTCGCGGATCAGCTCGGCGCTACGGGTCACCACGCGGTCGACGCCGGTGGTGCCGACCATCATGTGGTGCGCCTCCTCCTTCAGCATGAACTCGCAGGTGCGCGAGAGCGGGTCGAAGGAGGACTCCTTGAGCGTGCCGAGCTGGTACTTCCCGTCCCGGTCGGTGAAGTAGGTGAACATGTAGAAGGCCAGCCAGTCGGCGGTCTCCTCGTTGAACGCGCCGAGGATGCGGGGCGCGTCCGGGCTGCCGGAGTTGCGCAGCAGCAGCCCTTCGGCCTCGTCACGGCCTTCGCGGCCGAAGTAGGCGTGCAGCAGGTACACCATCGCCCACAGGTGGCGGCCTTCTTCGACGTTGACCTGGAAGAGGTTGCGCAGGTCGTAGAGGCTCGGCGCGGTGAGCCCGAGTAGCTTCTGCTGCTCGACCGACGCCGGTTCGGTGTCGCCCTGGATGACGATCAGCCGCTGCAGGTCGGCGCGGTATTCGCCGGGCACCTGCTGCCAGACCGGCTCGCCCTGGTGCTCCCCGAAGGCGATCCGCCGGTCCGGGTCGCGCTCGGCGAGGAAGATCCCCCAGCGGTAGTCCGGCACGTTGACGTGGTCGAAGTGCGCCCAGCCTTCGCGGCCGACGCTGACCGCGGTGCGCAGGTAGACGCCCTGGGTCTCCAGAGTCGGGCCCATCTCGCCCCACCAGTGCATGAACTTCGGCTGCCAGCCCTCCAGCGCGCGCTGGAGCCGCCGGTCCTCCGAGAGGTTGACGTTGTTGGGGATCTTGGCGTCGTAGTCGATCTTCTCGGGCATCTGCGCTAGACCCGCTTCCTGTCGAAGACGGCCTTCTGCCCCGTACCGTATCGGCGCAGCGCGCCTTCGGGCCCGGATGCGTTCGGCCGGGTGAAAATCCAGTTCTGCCAAGCCGCCAGCCGGCCGAAGATCTTGGTCTCGACGGTCTCGGGACCGACGAACCGGTGGTTGGCCTCCATCCCCGTGAGGGCATCCGGGGACAGCGACGCGCGGCCTTCGAGCGCGATCCGGATCTCGTCCTCCCAGTCGAGGTCGTCCGGGGCGTCGGTGACCAGGCCGAGTTCGACGGCTTCGGCGGCGCTCAGCTCGTGGTCCTTTTCGCGCGCGAGCCAGGCGAGGTGGTCTTCGTCGCCGTAGAAGCGCGTCTGCAGGCGGGTCAGGCCGTTGCCCATCGGGAACGGGCCGAAGTTGGCTTCACTGAGCCTGATCGTGGCGCGTTCCTCGGAGTCTTCGTCGTCGATCGGCGGGCCGTCGAGCAGGTACTGGCGGTCGGCGGCGAGCGCGAGTTCCAGCAGCGACCCGGCGAAGCAGCTGCCGGGCTCGATCAGTGCGATCAACGTGCGGCTGGTGACGTCGAGCCGCTTGAGCGTGCGCTTGAAGTAGTGCGTGATCTCGTTGCCCAGCCAGTCCTTCGCACCGAACACGACCTGTTCGTGCGCGAGCACCTTCTCCGGGTCGCCTTGCGTTTTCAGGATCCACGTACCGGCTTCGACCTCGTTGGTGCGCAGGCGCAGGATGGCGTCGTCCAGCTCGCGGGTCATCGCGAGGAACCAGCCGTTCGCGCCCTCTTCGTGCAGGTCGCCGGGGTCGTTTTCGGGACCCTTGACGGTGATCGTGGCCTGGTCCTTCGTGACTTCGATGTCGACATAGCGATGTTCCAGCGGGGTCAGCTCGATGCCGCCCTCACCGGTCCGGTCGGATTCGCGCGCGATCTCCCGGGCCCGCTTCGCCACGGCCTCGCGGAACCCCTGGCGCGGTACGAGTTCATCGACCAGCTTCCAGTCGACCGCGGTCTTGCCCTTGACGCCGTCCGGGCGCGTGGCGAAGACGTCGGCGAGATCCTTGCGCACGCGCCGCTTGTCGACGACGCGGGTCAGCCCGCCGGTGCCGGGCAGCACGCCGAGCAGCGGCACCTCGGGCAGCGCGACGGTCGAGGAGTTGTCGTCGATCAGGAGGATCTTGTCGCAGGCCAGCGCGATCTCGTAGCCGCCGCCGGCGCAGGTCCCGTTGACCGCGGCCACGTAGGTCTGGCCGGAGTGCGCGGTGGCGTCCTCCATGCCGTTGCGGGTCTCGTTGGTGAACTTGCAGAAGTTCACCTTCCAGTGGTGCTCGGACGCGGCCAGCATCCGGATGTTGGCGCC
Source organism: Amycolatopsis sp. SID8362 (assembly GCF_010550475.1). Lineage (NCBI taxonomy): Bacteria > Bacillati > Actinomycetota > Actinomycetes > Pseudonocardiales > Pseudonocardiaceae > Amycolatopsis > Amycolatopsis sp. SID8362. Next base: position 6,918 of record NZ_JAAGNB010001557.1, on the reverse strand, counting down.
GGCGCAGAACACCTTGTCCTTGGCGCTCGTCACGACCACCACGCGCACCTCGGGGTGCTCGAACCGCAGCCGCTGGGTGGCGTCGTACAGCTCGATGTCGACCCCGAGGTCGTAGGAGTTGAGCTTGAGCTCGTACCCCGGGACGAGCCCGCCCTGTTCGTCGACGTCCAGTTCCAGCCAGGCCACCTCCCCGTCGACGTTGAGCCGCCAGTGGCGGTACTCGTCCGGACGGCGGTCGAAGGTCACCGGTGTGGTGGTGGTCACTCACCCGAGTGTCTACATAGTTCCGACGGACGTCAATGTTGTGTAGAAACTTGATCTCGCGCGGTCACCCGGTTGAGCACCGACCAGGCCCACGTTACGAACACCCACAGGGCGAGCGCTGCCGCCGAGTCGGTGAAGATCGTGGCGAACCAGAACGCCGGGACCTGCGGGACGCCGACCAGGAAGTGCCCGGCGCTGGCCAGCCCGGACAGCGAGTAGACCAGCAGGAACACGAGCGCACGCGGGTACCGCTCCTGCCGGTAGGCGCGGTAGCCGAGCCAGCCGAACACCGTGAACAGCACCCAGCCGAACGCGACCACGACCTGCGTGACCAGCAGCGGAACGCCCGGGACCGGCGGGTAGTCCGCCGCCCTGACGACGTTGTGCGCGTAGTGCAGCGTGGTCGTGAGCAGCGAGAAGCCGAGGATCGCGCGGAGCGGCGTCAGCCCCTTCTCTTGCAGAACGTCCATCACGGGCCCCCTGTCCGATTTGATAGATCGCTCTAGCGACGGTAACGCCCACCGGTCGTGAGTGGCAAGTAGGGTTCTAACCCGACTTACCACTCACGACCGGGCTCAGACCAGGTCGATGCGGTGCTGCGTCACCGGGTAGCCGGCCTTCGCGAAGGCCTTGGCCATCGGGACGTTGCCGACGTCGGTGCCCGCGACGATCCGGTCGGCGCCGTGCCCGACCAGCTCGTGCGTGGCCTCGACCAGCAGGTCGTACGCGTAGCCGTGGCCCCGGTGCTCCGGCACGACGGCGATGTAGCCGACCACCGGGTCGTAGACGTTGCGGCTCGGCAGGGTGAGCCCGACGAGCTCACCTTCGGGCGTGTACGCCAGCCGCCACCAGTCCCGCGGCGCCGGCATCCACTTCATGATGTCGAGGTCCTCCCGCGCCGCCGCGTCGAGCCCGTGCTCCTCGACCGTCTTGCGGACGTGCGCGTCGAGGCTCCCGACGTGCACGCGCTTGAAGACCTCGAGGATGACGTCGTCGTCCGGCTCGGGCCGGAAGACGAGCCGCCCGGGCCGCTCCGGCAGGCCGCTTTCCGGCGTCCAGCGGAACCGGTAGCGCTCGACGAGCTTGCGGTAGCCCGCCTGCTCCGCCGCCTCGACCCGCGTGGTCACTTCGTCGGCGACGGCGGGGTCGTCCTGCCACGCGGGCGGCGTGGTCAGCGAGTACTCCGCGCGCAGCGGCGCCGTCTTCAGCAGGTGGACGCCCGCGTCGAAGTCCGTGAAGTCGAACCAGTCCAGCGCGATCGGTTCCTCGTCGCCGGGCTTGGCCCACCAGGCGGCCCGCGCCACGACGACGTCGTCGCGCAGCGCCACCCAGGTCCATTCGGGCCGGTATTCACCCTGCTTCGCCATCTCGGCGAAGTCGTCGCCGAGCAGCGTGCGGCCGACGAGGCCGCGGTCGGGCAGGGAGGTGAAGAGTGTTTCTTCGCCCGCTTCGAGCGGGCGCACGACCAGTTCGGTCATGGAGGTCCTTCCAGGAGAGCGCGCTCCCGGTCTACAGACCCGGCACCCTCGATCCGGGGTGGGAGCGCGTGATCGGTTGCGTGATCATCGGACCCACCTCCTTTCGCTGGTCAAGGGTGCGTTGCGCAGCATAGGGGTACCGCCCGGGGTTGATCAACGGATTTTCTGGAGGACGATCCGCGTGCTCAGCCGTGGCTCGGCGTAGGAGTGCGAAGCGGCCAGGACGTACTCGCCCGCGATGTGCTGCCAGCCGTCCCGCCAGACCTCGGCGGACCTCGGCGTGATGACGATGTCGGTCTCGACCGCTTCGCCCGGCCCCGCTTCGACGCTCGCGAACCCCGCGAGCCAGCGGTCCGGCCGGTCGCCGCGCTCGGTCGGGGCCAGGTAGAGCTGGACGACTTCGCGGCCCCGCCGCTTTCCCGTGTTGCGCACGCGGACCCGGACGCGCGCGCCGCCTTCCTCGTCCGGGTAGCCGTCGAGCTCCTCGTACGCCCAGGTCGTGTAGCCCTGGCCGTGGCCGAACCAGTACGCGGGTCGCGTTCCCTTTGCGGCGTAAGCGCTGTAGCCGATGTACACGCCTTCGCCGTACTCGAGCACGCCTTCTTGCGGAGTCACATCGGTGACGGGCGCGTCTTCCAGTTTCGCCGGCCAAGTCGTCGGCAGGCGGCCGCCCGGTTCTTCGCGGCCGAAGAGGACGTCGGCGAGCGCGTCGCCGCCGGCCTGGCCGGGGAACCAGGTGAGCAGCACCGCGGCGACGTCGGCCCGCCACGGCAGTTCGACCGGGGAACCGGCGTTGACGACGACCACGGTGTTCGGGTTGACCGCCGCGACCCTGGTGACCAGCTCGTCCTGCCGTCCCGGCAGCGCGAGGGAAGTCCGGTCGAAGCCCTCGCTCTCGACCTCGGCGGTGGTGCCGACCACGACGACCGCGACGTCCGACTTCGCCGCCAGCGCAACGGCTTCTTCGAGCGCGGCGTCCGGGTCGGGGACCGGGCCGCGGTGGCCGAGCGCGAACGTCACCCAGGCGAAGCTGCCCCTGGCGAACTCCGCCATCTCCGACGGGATCCAGTACGTCAGGCTGACGTCGACGAGTTCGCCCGCGGTCAGTTCGACCTCCCGGCGCTGTTCGTTCACCTGCATGATCGACGTGAAGATGTCCCCGCCGGGCGGCAGGTTCACGCCGTCGAAGAGGGTCCGGCCGGCGACGGTGAGGCGGAGGTCGCCGGGCCCGGTGACGGCGAAGGTGTGCGTGCCGGTCCGCTCCGGCAGGTAGGTGCCTTCGATTTCCACCGAGGCCAGGGTGTTCAGGTCGAGCCCGGCCGGCAGTTCCCCGATCCAGTCGATTTTGGCTTCGCGGAGCGGGAATTCAGCCAATCGGGTGCCATCGGCGGCTTTGGCGATCGCGCGGAGCCGGAAATTGTCGGTGGCCGGCGGTAGCGTCGTCCGCGGATCGGCACCGGTGGCGAAAGCCAGGTCGGTGCCAGGCGGAACGGCCTTGCGGAGGCCGTCGAGAGGGGAGACGATGTGAGCGGGGAACACGGTGGCGCTGCCACCGCCGAGGATCTTCGGGTCCGCGGCCAGCGCGCCGATGAGGGCGATGCTCTGCGGTTGCTTGAGCGGCAGCACGCCGGTTTCGTTGCTGAGCAACACGAACGACCGGTGCGCGACCTCGCGCGCGATCGCGTCACCGTCTATTTCGGACTGGTGGGCGGCCGGGCTCCCGGCGAGCGCGCCGGTCCGGTGGGCGAGCAGGAGCACGCGGCGGACCATGTCGTCGACGACGCTCTCGTCGACTTCGCCGCCACGCACGGCTTCGGCGAGCCGCGCGCCGAAAACCGTTCGGGGGCCGGGCATCGCCACGTCGAGGCCACCGTTGGCGGAGGCGACGGTGTCGCGCGCGGCCAGCCAGTCGGAAACGACGAAGCCGTCGAACCCCCATTCGCCGCGCAGCACGCCGTCGAGCAGTCCGGCGTGCTGGGTCATCGTGGTGCCGTTGACGCTGTTGTAGGCGGCCATGATCCCCCACGGCTTCGCGCGCTTCACGATGAGCTCGAAGGGCGCGAGGTAGAGCTCGCGCAGCGCGCGTTCGCCGACGTGGACGTCGGCGGTGAAGCGCTCGGTCTCGAAGTCGTTGGCGACGAAGTGCTTGACCGTGACGCCGACCCCGCCGTCCTGCACGCCGGTGACGTAACCGGCGCCGATCATCCCGGTGAGGAGGGGATCTTCCGAGTAGCACTCGAAGTGGCGGCCGCCCAGCGGTGAGCGCTGGAGGTTGACCGTCGGGGCGAGCAGCACGTGCACCCCCTTGCGGCGGGCTTCCTGCGCGAGCAGGCGGCCGGCGCGCACGGCGAGCCGCGGGTCCCAGCTGGCGGCGAGGGCCGTCGGGCTGGGGAGCGTCACGGAGGGGTCGTCCTGGCTCCAGCGGACCCCGCGGACGCCGACCGGGCCGTCGGAAAGGACGAGGGAGCCCAGGCCGATGTCCGGCAGGGCGGGCAGGCTCCAGACGTCCTGCCCGGCGAGCAGGCTCGCCTTGGCGTCCAGGTCGAGCTCGGCCAGCAGCGCGTCGACGTCGAAGCTCATGGACACACTCTACCTGGCGGTGAGTAGTGAAAGTTATGCTTCCGTGACAGCTTGTCCCGTAGGCTCGGGATCATGACCCGGGCCAGGGGCGCCGACCGCCGCGCGAGCATCGTCCGAGCGGCCTTCGAAGTGATCGCCGAACGCGGCTACCGCGGCACCTCACTGGCCGCGGTCGCCGAGCGCGTCGGCCTGACCCAGCAGGGGCTGATGCACTACTTCCCGACGAAGGAAGACCTGCTCACGGCCGTCCTGGAGACCCGCGACGAGTGGGACCTGCTCCACTTCGGCCACGCCCCACCGGGCGACGAGTCGGCGATGACGGTCAACCAGCTGGCCGACCTGGTCGACTACAACGCCACGCGCCCGGGCATCGTCCAGACGTACACGGTCCTGTCCGCGGACAGCGTCACCGAAGACCACCCGGCCCGCGAGTACTTCCACGACCGCTACGCCCGCGTCCGCGCAGGCATGACCCAGATGCTGGAACGCCACCGCGACGAGCTCCCCCCGGGAACAACCCCGGAACAACTGGCCCCGATCGCGATCGCCGTCCTCGACGGCCTGCAGTTGCAGTGGCTCCTCGCCCCGGACGAGGTCGACATGTCCACCGGCTTCCGGACGTTCCTCACGATGCTGGGCATCAAGCCGGACTGACTCCTCCCACGCCGCCGCGACGCCATGAACGACCCGTTCATCTCGTCCGACGCCATGAAAGAGTCGTTCACGACGTTCGGCGAGTTCCCCACGCGCCTGCCGAGTTACCGCCCGGCCACACAGCAGCGGTCTTCGCCAAGCCGACCGACCGGCCCCGCGCGCCCGCCGCCGACACCCTGCACCTCAAGCTCGCGATCGCTCGGCCGCCACCCACCAAGCCGCGCGCGGCCCGCCGCTGCCTGCCAGCCAAGCCCGCCGCCACCCGCTCGGCACCTAGCCGCCAGCAACCCCCGGCCCGGCCACCACACTCCCCACTCACAACCGCGGCTGGGCCGCCAACTCCCGCAAGCGCCGCAACGTCCGCAGCGTCGTCTCCAAGTCCTCCTCCGGCACCTCAGCCGCCACCCCCTCCGCCCACTCGACCTGCGACCGCCCCAGCTTCCGCATCGCATCCCTCGCCCGCCGCGTCAACGACAACAGCGGCGCCCTCGCATCGCCCGGGTTCGGCAGCCGGTCGAGCATTCCGTTGCGCAGCAACCGGTTCACCGTCTCCTGCACGCTCTGCCGGCGCAGCCCCCGCCGTCGCGCCACCTCCGCGGCCGTCGCCGGGCCGTCCTCCAGGTAGCCGAGCACCTGCCACTGCGCCGCCGTCAGGCCGGCCGGTTCGGTCAGGGCGTCGCCCGCCGCGAGGAAGCCGCCGTTGCACGCGAAGACCGCGTCGATCACCCGGGTGAACGTCTCGGCTCGGGGGGATCGCATGCGTGCTAGTCTCGCACATCGACAGGTACCTGTCGAAATGGAGACGAACCTATGGACATGCCCACACTCCGCCCCGCACACGACGCGCTGAAGGCCTTCGTCGGCGACTGGACCGGCACCGAGGAACTCGCCGCCTCGCCGTGGGCACCGGCTTCGACCGCGCGGGCCGACTGCGGGTACCGCCTGGCCCTCAACGGGTTCGCGGTGATCCAGGACTACCGCCAGCGCCGCGAAGACGGGTCGGAGTTCCTCGGCCACAACGTCTTCACCGCCGACCCGAGCACCGGCGAGACGCTCTGGTACGGCTTCGACAGCTACGGCTTCCCGCCCGATTCCCCCGCCCGCGGCGGCTGGATCGGCGCCACGCTGACCCTGAAGAAGAAGACCGCCCGCGGGGTGGCCCGGCACCGGCTCACCCCGGGCGGCGACATCCTGACGCACGAAATCGACGTGAAGCTGGGCGAAGACCGCGAATTCAGCCCATTTCTGCGCGCGAAGTACACCCGAACCGGGAAGTAGGAGGAAACGGGTGACGCCCCTCCCCCTGGCACGAGGACGTCACCCGTTTCCGGTCTCTGCCAGCACATCCGCGAGCAGCACGCCATTTCACAACAATGGTTACTTATTCGGTGTTGCCCACTTTCGAGCTGTCCAGCGAGTGTGTCTTCCAATACCGCCAGAGGCCTAGGGAAAACGATTACTTTCACTCGAACGGCCTAGCTCCGATCACCGCGCGCACCCGGGCCCGCACGCACCGGGCTCCCGGAATTGTCGTACCCCCGGAGTACAGATGAAGCCGTGCCCAGACCCGCAGAACCGAAGCCAACGGACTCGCCCCCGCTGATCGGGGTCGAGAACATGAAGATGCCCGAGTGGGCCCGCGTCGACGAGCGCGTGGCCGCCGCGGGCTTCGGCCAGGCCGTGCGCGCGCTGCCCACCGCGATCTCCGTCGTGCTGCGGCTGGCGTGGCGGACTTCGCCGCAGCTGACGCTGCTGGCCGCCTTCGTGCACGTCGTTTCCGGCTGCGTCACGGCGTTCGGACTGCTCGCCACCGCGAACGTCTTCACCGCGCTGCTCGAACAGGGCCCGACGCCGGAGCGGGTGCTGCAGTCGCTGCCCGCGATCGCGGTCGTCATGGGGTCGTACGCGGCGCGCGCGACGCTGGACGCGGCGGTCGCGGCCG
>NZ_JAAGNB010001512.1:0-10477 GCF_010550475.1 Amycolatopsis sp. SID8362 | reverse complement strand
GGCCGTCCCCGGGTGGCTCGCCCCGGTCGTCCGCGTGGGCGCCGCCATCGCCGCGCTCGGCTCGCTGCTCGCGCTCATCCTCGGCGTCTCGCGCACGACGCTGGCGATGAGCCGCGACGGCCACCTCCCCCGGTTCCTCGCCGCCGTGCACCCCCGCTACCAGGTGCCGCACCGGGCCGAGCTCGCCGTCGGGCTGGTCGTGGCCGTGCTCGCCGCGTCGATCGACCTGCGCGCGGCGATCGGCTTTTCGTCCTTCGCGGTCCTGACGTACTACGCGATCGCCAACGCCGCCGCGTTCACGCTCCGCGGGACGGCCCGGATCGCCGCCGTCCCGGGTCTGGCCGGGTGCGTGGTGCTGGCGTTCAGCCTGCCGCTTCCGTCCGTGCTGACCGGCTGCGGCGCGTTGTTGCTCGGCGCATCGGCCTACGGCGTTCGCCGGATCAGGCGGTGAGAAATCACCCAACCGCCCGAAAGATCCGAAGAAAGTTAGTTGTCCCGGTCTGCGACCACCTGGTGTAGTCATGGGGCCGCTCACGGCGACGGCTTCCACAGTGGACACTGGAAGGACTGATCCCCCTTGGCTACCAAGCGCTGGTTCACCCTGCTCAGAAACGTCACCACCGCGGTCGCCGCGGTCGCCGCGGCCGCGTCGTTCGCCACCCCGGCGATCGCGGCCCAGCCGCCGTCCACCGACGTCGTCGGCGGGACCCGGGCCGCCCAGGGCGAGTTCCCGTTCATGGTCCGGCTTTCCATGGGCTGCGGCGGGGCGCTCTACACCAAGCAGATCGTGCTGACCGCCGCGCACTGCGTCAGCCGGACCGGGGCCAACACGTCGATCACCGCGACCGTCGGCGTCGTCGACCTGCAGAGCTCGAGCGCGCAGAAGATCCGCTCGACCTACGTCTACCAGTCCCCCACCTACGGCACCTCCACCGGCGGCGACTGGGCGCTGATCAAGCTCGCCAGCCCGGTCAGCGGCCTCTCGACGCTGCCGATCGCGACGACGACGGCGTACAACAGCGGCACGTTCACCGTGGCCGGCTGGGGTGCGGCGACCGAGGGCGGCTCGCAGCAGCGGTACCTGCTCAAGGCGACGGTCCCGTTCGTCGACGACGCCACCTGCGCCGCGCAGGGCGGCAGCTACCCCGACCTGATCCCGAGCGCGGAGATCTGCGCCGGCAACCTGGCCTCCGGTGGCGTCGACACCTGCCAGGGCGACTCGGGTGGCCCGATGTTCCGCCGGGACGCGAACAACGCGTGGATCCAGGTCGGCATCGTCAGCTGGGGTGACGGCTGCGCCCGGCCGCACGCCCCCGGCGTCTACACCGAGGTGAGCACGTTCGCGTCGAAGATCGCCGCGGCCGCCGCCACCCTGTAGCCCGCAAGTCCGTGAAGGCCTCCTTACCGGTCATAAACGCCGGTAAGGAGGCCTTCACGGCATTTCAGCGCGTCTTGTCCAATCGGGACAGTGCCTCTTCGTAGCCGGAGACCAGGTCCGCGACGACCTCGGCGACCGGGCGGACGGAGTTCATCCGGCCGACGATCTGCCCGACCGGCATGGACACGACGGTCGGGTCGTTCGCCGCGTGGATCCGGTTGTGGGCGTGGGAAACCAGCAGGTTCTGCAGCGGCATCGGCAACGGCTCGGGCGCGTCCGGCGCGGCCCACGCCTCGGTCCACCGGGTCTTGAGCAGCCGCGCGGGCTTGCCGGTGTAGATCCGCGTCCGCACGGTGTCCGCCGAGGACGCCGCGACGAGCGCCTGCTGCATCGCCACCGACTCGCCCATCGTCTGCAGGTACTCCTGCGTGGCCAGCCACATCGAGCCCATCCAGACGCCGGACGCGCCGAGCGCGAGCGCCGCGGCCATCTGGCGGCCGGAACCGATCCCGCCGGCCGCGAGCACCGGCACGTCGACGGCGTCGACGATCTCCGGCACCAGCACCATCGACGCGATTTCGCCGGTGTGCCCACCGGCCTCGTAACCCTGCGCCACCACGAAGTCGACGCCGTTTTCGACGTGCCGGACCGCGTGCTCGGCCTTGCCCGCCAGCGCCGCCACCGGCACCCCGCGGTCGTGGCACTGGCCGATGACGTCGGCGGGCGGCGAGCCGAGCGCGTTGGCGATCAGCTTGATCGGGTGGTTCAGCGCGACCTCGACGTGCGACCGCGCGACCGAGTGCAGCCAGCCGAGCACGCCCGCGCGCTCGTCGGTGTCGTCCGGCAGCGGCGGCACGGAAAGCTCTTTCAGCACCCGGTCGACGAACGCGCGGTGGCCGTCCGGGATGTGCTTCGACAGGTCGACCTGGGTGCCTTCGGCCGGGATCTTCGCCGGCATCACGATGTCGACGCCGTAGGGCTTCCCGCCGGTGTTCTCGTCCATCCAGGTCAGCACCCGGTCGAGCTCGGCGGCGTCGTTGAACCGGACGCAGCCGAGCACGCCGAGCCCGCCGGCGCGGCTGAGCGCCGCGGCGACGTGCTCCGAGGGCGTGAACCCGATGATCGGCAGGTCGATGCCGAGCCGGTCGCACAGGGGTGTCCGCACTTCTGGTGTCCTCCTCAGACGGGCTGGGCCGTCGCCGGTTCGTGCTCGGCGGCGTAGCGCTGGGCCCACGGGTAGTCCGGCTTTCCGCTGGGCGACCGGCCGATCTCGGCGGCCAGCCAGATCGTGCGCGGCACCTTGTACCCGGCGATCTCGCCCCGGACGTGCTCCTCGAGCGCGGCCAGGTCCGGCGCGGCGCCGTCCCGCAGCTGAACGACGGCGGCGACGCGCTGGCCGAGCCGCTCGTCCGGGATGCCGATGACCAGGGCGTCGAAGACGTCGGGGTGCGACTTGAGCGCCCCCTCGACCTCCTCCGGGTAGACCTTCTCGCCGCCGGTGTTGACGCACTGGGAGCCGCGGCCGAGCAGCGTGACCGTGCCGTCCTCCTCGTACCGGGCGTAGTCGCCCGGGACGACGTACCGGGCGCCGCCGACCTCGACGAAGATCTTCTTGCTCTTCTCCGGATCGCCGTAGTAGCCGAGCGGGACGTGCCCGCGGCGGGCGATCAGGCCGACCGCGCCGGGCGCCGGCTCGACGAGGTTGCCGTCGTCGTCGACGAGGATCGCGTCCTTGCCGAAGCTGACCCGCGGGCCCGCGCTGTGGTCGGAGTCCTTGCCGACCATGCCGATCCCGGTGAAGCCGCTTTCAGACGAGCCGATGGCGTCGGTGATCACGGCGTTCGGTACCAGTTCGACGAACTCCTGCTTCACCGACTGCGAGAACAGCGCGGCGTGGCTGGAGACAGCGACGAGCGACGAAGCGTCGTAATCGCCCTCGCGGAAGGCCTCGATCAGCGGCCGCGCCATCGCGTCGCCGACGATCGTGAGGACCTGGACCTTGTTGTCCTGCACGGCTTTCCAGATCTCGTGGGCGTCGAAGCGCGGCACGAACACGACCGGGCTGCCGGTGAACAGCGCCCCGAACGCGGCCCACTGCGCGGCGCCGTGGATCAGCGGCGCGGCGGGCAGCCGCGTCAGGCTCCCGACCTTGCCCTGCTCGGCCAGCGTCCACTCGTCCGGGATGTATTCGCCGGTGACGAAGTTGATCCCGCCGCCGAGCGCGCGCCAGACGTCCTCCTGGCGCCAGAGCACGCCCTTGGGGTAGCCCGTGGTGCCGCCGGTGTAGAGGATGTAGAGGTCGTCGTTGCTGCGCTCTTCGAAGTCGCGCTCCGGGGACTGCGCGGCGAGGGCGGTTTCGTAGTCGACGCCGCCGTAGCTCCCGTAATCGCCGTCCGAACCGTCGTCGATCACGACAACGTGTTTCAGTTTGGGCGTCTCGGGCAGGACGGCGGCGACCTTGTCGGCGTAGCTCCTCTCGTGCACGAGCGCGACGAGCTCGGCGTCGGTGAAGAGGTAGACGAGCTCGCCGTGGACGTAGCGGTAGTTGACGTTGACGGCGATCGCGCGCAGCTTGTACGCCGCGATCATCGCCTCCAGGGCCTCGATCGAGTTGCGGGAATAGACCCCGATGTGGGACCCGCGTCCCACGCCGTGCGCGGCGAGGTGGTGGGCGAGCCGGTTGGCCCGCGCCTCCAGTTCGGCGAAGGTGACCCGCCGGTCGCCGCACACGACCGCGACGCGCTCCGACACGGCGTCGACGGCGTGCTCCAGAAGATCCGCGATGTTGAGTGCCACGCCCCCAAAGTAGAACATGTTATCGTTCTGGGCAATGGCACTGCTCCTTCAGGAGGTCTTCCGTGGGTGAACCGCACGCGCTGGTTTCGCAAGAGGGGCAGACCCTGATCGTCACGATGAACCGGCCCGAGGCGCGCAACGCGATCACCGGCGAGATGATGTCGATCATGGTCCAGGCCTGGGACCGCGTCGATTCGGACGACTCGATCCGCAGCTGCGTCCTGACCGGCGCGGGCGGCGCGTTCTGCGCGGGCGCGGACCTGAAGTCGATGTCGCGCAACTCGCCCTCGGAGTCGTTCGCGTCGGGCAAGTTCGACCCGTCGAACATCCCGGGCCTGCTGAAGGGCCGCCGGTTGACGAAGCCCCTGATCGCGGCGGTCGAGGGCCCGGCGATCGCGGGCGGCACGGAGATCCTCCAGGGAACGGACATCCGGGTGGCCGGTTCTTCGGCGCGTTTCGGCGTGTCAGAGGCGCGGTGGGGACTGTTCCCGATGGGCGGGTCGGCGGTGCGGCTGCCGCGGCAGATCCCGTACACGGTCGCGGCGGACATCCTGCTGACCGGCCGGCACCTTTCGGCAGCCGAGGCGCTGGAGATCGGACTGATCGGGCACGTGGTGCCGGACGGGACCGCGCTCACGAAGGCCCTGGAGCTGGCCGCACTGGTGAACGCGAACGGGCCGCTGGCGGTGCGGGCGATCCTGCGGACGATCCGCGACACCGAGGGCCTGCACGAGGAGGAGGCCTTCAAGCTGGACTCGCAGTACGGGATCGAGGTGTTCGCGTCGGAGGACGCCAAGGAGGGGCCGCGGGCGTTCAGCGAGAAGCGGAAACCCGAGTTCCGCGGCCGCTGACATAGAACGCGTTCCACCAGTTTTGAACCACCACGTGGAGGAGCCTTGTCGGTAGAACAAGAACGTGTTTCACTCAACGGCGTGACCGAGACACCACTGGCGGCACCCCTCAACGTCGGTTTCGACTACACGCGCTCGACCGGGCCCGTCCTCGGCCGGTTCGTCAACGGGCTGCGCGAGCGCCGGATCGAAGGCGTCCGCGGCAGTGACGGGCGGGTGCACGTGCCGCCCGTCGAGTACGACCCCGTGACCGCCGAACAGCTCGGCGAGTTCGTCCCCGTGGGCGACGAGGGCACGGTCGTCTCCTGGTCGTGGTGCCCCGAGCCGCTCGACGGGCAGCCGCTGAGCCGGCCGTTCGCCTGGGCGCTGGTCAAGCTCGACGGGGCCGACACCGCCATGCTGCACGCCGTGGACGCCGGGTCGCCGGAGAACATCCACAGTGGACAGCGGGTGCGGGTGCGGTGGGCCGGGGAGACCGTCGGGCACATCCGCGACATCGCCTACTTCCTGCCCGTCGACGCCGAAGACACCGAGCCGACCGAGCCCGCTCCCCCGGTCGCCGAGCGCGAAGAGGGTGCGCCGGTCAGCGTCGTCATCACGCCCGTGCACCTGAAGTACCAGCACTCGGCTTCGCCCGAGGAAAGCCGGTACCTGCGCGGACTCGCCGAGGGCAAGCTGATCGGCCAGCGCTGCCCCGCGTGCGGGAAGGTCTACATCCCGCCGCGCGGTGCCTGCCCGACCGACGGCGTGCCGACCACCGAAGAGGTCGAGCTGCCCGACACCGGCATCGTGACGACGTTCTGCATCGTCAACGTCCCGTTCCTCGGCCAGCGCATCAAGCCGCCGTACGTCGCCGCCTACATCCTGCTCGACGGCGCGGACATCGCGTTCCTGCACCTCGTGCTGGGGTGCGACGCCCAGGACGTCAAGATGGGGATGCGCGTGCGGGCGTCCTGGAAGCCCCGCGAAGAGTGGTGGACGTCGCTGGAGAACATCAGCCACTTCGAGCCGACCGGTGAGCCGGACGCGGCCTACGAAACCTTCGCCCACCACCTGTGAGGTCCTGATGCCAGACGTCGCCATCGCGGGCTTCGCCAAGGCCCCCAACGTCCGGGAGACCGAGGGGACCACCAACGGCGTCGAAATGCTCGTCCCCATCTTCGCCGAAGTCTTCGAGCAAACCGGCTTGTCCAAACAGGACATCGGGTTCTGGTGCTCCGGTTCGTCGGACTACCTCGCCGGGCGCGCGTTCTCGTTCATCGCCGCGGTCGACGCGATCGGCGCGTTCCCGCCGATCCACGAGTCCCACGTCGAAATGGACGCCGCCTGGGCGCTCTACGAAGCCTGGCTGAAGATCAAGATGGGCGAGGTCGAAACCGCGCTCGTCTACGGCTTCGGCAAGTCCAGCGCCGGGCAGCTGAGCCGGGTGCTCGCCCTGCAGCTCGACCCCTACGTCGTCGCTCCCCTGTGGCCGGACTCCGTTTCGATCGCCGGGATCCAGGCGCGCCTGGGACTCGAAGCCGGACTGTGGTCCGAAAAGGACCTCGCCGAGGTCGCCGCCCGCGGCACCGGCAAGGACGTCAGCGAACTACTCGACGCGCCCTACCTCGCGGACCCGTTGCGGCGGCACGACATCGCGCCGGTCACCGACGGCGCGGCCGTGATCGTCCTGTCCACTGTGGAACGCGCCCGCGACATCGTCGAGCGGCCCGCCGTGATCGGGGGGATCGAGCACCGCGTCGACTCCCCCGTGCTCGGCGCCCGCGACCTGACCCGCTCGCCGTCCACCGAGGCCGCGGCGAAGGCACTCGACCTCGACGGCGCCGACCTCGCCGAGCTGCACGCCCCGTTCACGCACCAGGAGCTGATCCTGCGCGGCGCGCTCGGGCTCGGCGACGAAGTGCGGGTCAACCCCTCCGGCGGCGCGCTGGCGGCGAACCCGATGTTCTCCGCCGGCCTGGCCCGGATCGGCGAGGCCGCCGCCCGGATCCACCGCGGCGAGTCCCGCAAGGCCGTGGCGCACGCGACGAGCGGCCCCGCCCTGCAACAGAACCTGGTGACCGTGCTGGAGGCCCGATGACCAAGCAGCTCACCGCCGTGCTCGGCACCGGCCAGACGCACCACCGCGCCAAGCGCGCGGACGTCTCGATGCCGGGCCTGCTGCGCGAGGCGATCGACCGCGCCATGACGGATGCCCAGGTCGAGTGGGCCGACATCGACGCCGTCGTGCTCGGCAAGGCCCCGGACCTGTTCGAGGGCGTGATGATGCCCGAGCTGTTCCTCGCGGACGCGCTGGGCGCGACCGGGAAACCGCTGCTGCGCGTGCACACCGCCGGGTCGGTGGGCGGGTCGACGGCGCTGGTCGCGGCCTCGCTCATCCAGGCCGGCGTGCACCGGCGCGTGCTCACGGTGGCGTACGAGAAGCAGTCCGAGTCGAACGCGATGTGGGGCCTGTCGATCCTGCCGCCGTTCCAGATGCCGGTCGGCGCGGGCGCGGGCGGCTACTTCGCGCCGCACGTGCGGTCCTACATCCGGCGGTCGGGCGCGCCCGAGCACGTCGGGGCGATCGTCGCGGCGAAGGACCGGCGCAACGGGGCGCTGAACCCGTACGCGCACCTGCGGCAGCCGGACATCACCGTCGAATCGGTGCGGGCGTCGCAGATGCTGTGGGACCCGATCCGCTACGACGAGACGTGCCCGTCGTCCGACGGCGCGTGCGCGATGGTGCTCGGCGACGAGGCCGCCGGGGACGCCGTCGAAGGCGGCGCGGCGTGGATCCACGCGACGGCGATGCGCACCGAGCCGACCACGTTCGCCGGCCGCGACCAGGTGAACCCCCAGGCCGGGCGGGACGCGGCGGCCGCGCTGTGGGCCGAGGCGGGCATCACCGACCCGATGTCCGAAGTGGACGTCGCCGAGATCTACGTGCCGTTCTCGTGGTTCGAGCCGATGTGGCTGGAGAACCTCGGGTTCGCGCCCGAAGGCGAGGGCTGGAAGGTGACCGAGAAGGGCGAGACGGCGCTCGGCGGCCGGCTGCCGGTCAACCCGTCCGGCGGGGTGCTCTCGTCCAACCCGATCGGCGCGTCCGGCATGCTCCGGTTCTCCGAGGCGGCGAAGCAGGTCATGGGCCGGGCCGGCGACTACCAGGTCGACGGCGCCCGCCGCGCGCTCGGCCACGCCTACGGCGGCGGCTCCCAGTACTTCTCGATGTGGCTGGTCGGCTCGGAGAAGCCGAGCTGATCAGCGGCGGGAGCGGCGCCAGCGGAGGGCGAGCAGGGTGCCGGCCACGCCGGTGAGCACGCCGACCGTGGCCGGCACCGCGATCGGCGGGTCCACCACGACCACCGGGTTCAGCACCACCGGCGCCGGCGGCTGGACCGGCTTCGGCGGCGCGTCGGAGCCGGTCGCGGTCCACGCCGTGACGAAGACGAGCAGCCGCGCCACCAGCGAGATGAAGAAGATGAGGCCGATCACCGAGCCGAACGCGATGCCGGTCGGCGAGTCGCCGATCAGCCGCAGGTAGAACCCGCCGGCCAGCTTGAGCACCTCGAACCCGACGGCCAGCGCGATCGCCCCGCGCACCGCGCTGCGCACGCCCACCTTCTGCCGCGGCAGCCGGGTCAGCACCCACAGGAACACCAGCCAGTCGGCCGCCAGCGACAGCGGCACCGACGACGCGGACACGAGCTGGTGCCCCCAGCTGGTGTCGTCGAGGCCGGCCAGCCGCAGCAGGTAGCCGCCGAGCGCGGTGCCGGAGATGGTCAGCGTGAACGACACCAGCAGCGCCGCGCTCAGGCCGACCAGCGCGAGCAGGTCGACGGCGATGAGCCGCAGCAGCGGCTGGTCGGAGCGGTTCTGGCCCCACAGCGCGGTCAGCGAGTCCCGCAGCGCGTTCATCCAGTTCCAGCCCGAGTAGAGGCCGATCACCAGGCCGAACGCCCCGACGCTGGTCCGCTGCTCGACGAAGCCGGTGAGCAGGTCGGTGGCCTTGTCGCCGAGTCCCCCGGGCAGCGTCGACACGATCGCGTGCACCATCGTGTCGAGCAGGTGCGGCTGGCTGGCCAGCACGAACCCGGCGACCGACGAGGCGACCATCAGCAGCGGCACCAGCGACAGCAGGCTGAAGTAGGTGATCGAGGCGACGTAGTGGTACCCGCCGCGCTCGATGTAGCGGTTGGTCGCCCGTGCGATGTGGTCGAGCCACCGGTACCGGGCACGCGCCCGGGCCCAGGGGCTCGGGACCTTGGGGGAACTCTTCACGAAGACTGTCTACCCAGCCGGGGGCCTTCTCGTGCGGGCAACACGCGGTCGGCAGCCGATCGGCCTCACCCGAGGACGACCGGCGCCACGCCGTCGTCGGCCGGGAGCGCGGCATCCGTCGTCGCGAACACCGTGCTGCCGAGGAAGTCGAGCTCGCAGCCGAGGGTGGCGAGGAACGACGTGTCCGCGGCGTCGCGCCCGGTGGAGATCCGCAGCATGGTCTGCCGCGGCGCGAGGCGGGTGGCGTCGAAGACGTACCAGTGCCCGTCGAGGCCGGCCTCGAAGACGGCGTGGAAGTCCATCGGGGACAGCCCGGGCGCGTAGACGCCGACGTAGCGCGCGGGGATGTCGAGGAACCGGCACAGCGTGATGCACACGTGCGCGAAGTCGCGGCAGACGCCTTCGCCGGCCAGGAGCGTGTCGATCGCGTCGTCGGTGGCGCGACTGGCACCGACCACGTAGGACAGTCGTTCGTGGACGTGCCGGACGATCGCGTGGACCTGTTTTTCCTTGCTCCGCAAGGCGAACAGCTCCGGTGGCACCAGCCCGGCGATCCGGTCGGACGGGCAGTACCGGCTCGGCCGCGTGAAGACGGCGGCGTCGGCGAGCGTGACCGGCTCCGGTTCGGGCTCGCCCAGCGCGCGCTCGGCGTGGTAGGTGACGCGGTGCTCGCCGGCGGGCAGCTCGAAGACCTCGGCGCGGGTACCGTGCTCGAACTCGGCGACCCGGCTTTCCCCGTGCCAGGAAACGGTGAGCTCCTCGGTGTCCGCGTGCGCGGCGGCGACCGAGATCGCCGCGAGCCCGGGTTCGGTGACGCGGATCGAGAACTCGACGTCGACGGTCGCTCGCGGGGCCATCAGCTCATGATGTCACCCTTCGGCAGGATTGCCGGGTGACCGACATCGTGGTGTTCCACTCCGTGCTGGGGCTGCGGCCCGTCGAACTCGGCCTCGCCGACCGGCTGCGGGCGGCCGGGCACGACGTCACCACCCCCGACCTCTACGCCGGCCGCACGGCGCCGACGCTCGAAGCGGGCTTCGCGCTGAAGGACGCCGTGGGCTGGGAGACCATCACCCGACGAGCCCTCGACGCGGTGCGCGACCTGCCCGCGGAGACAGTCCTGGTGGGCGTGTCGATGGGCGCGGGCGTCGTCCAGGCCGTGCTGCCGCACCGGCCGGCCACCGCCGGGGTC
>NZ_JAAGNB010001464.1:0-9770 GCF_010550475.1 Amycolatopsis sp. SID8362 | reverse complement strand
GCGGGCAGGACCAGCGGCGCGAGCTGCCACAGCGCCTCACCGGTGATGCCGAGCGGTTCCCGGCTCGTCGCGAGGATCCGCAGCCGACGGCACTCCCCGAGCACCCGGTGGGCGAACGCCGCCGCCGACTCGATGACGTGCTCGCAGTTGTCCAGCACCAGCAGCATCGACCGCTCGCGCAGCGCGGCGATGACGCGGTCCGTCGGCTCGGCGTCCGGCGCCTCGCCGAGCAGCGCGTCCCGCAGCTTGAGCGCGCCGAGCGTGGCTTGCGCGACGTCGCCGTCGGCGCCGATGCCCGCCAGCTCCACCACCCAGGCGCCGTCCGGCAGGCCGTTGAGCAGCTGCCGCGCGGTTTCCGTGGCCAGTCGGGTCTTCCCGGAGCCGCCCGGGCCGATCACGGTGGTCAGGCGGTGCTCGGCGATGAGCTCGCCGACCGCGGTGACGTCGGCGTCCTTGCCGACGTAGCTGGTGAGCTCGGCCCGCAGGTTGGTCTTCCGGTCGGCCTCCGGCCGCACCAGCTCGCCCCGCAGCAGCGCGACGTGCAGGGCCGAGAGTTCCGGCGAGGGGTCGACGCCGAGCGAATCGGCGAGCGCGTCCTTCGTGCGCTGGTACACGAGCAGCGCCTCGGTGTCGCGGCCGCTCGCGACGAGGGCGCGCATCAGCGCGGCGACCAGCCGTTCGCGCAGCGGGTTCGCGGCGACCAGGTCGGTCAGCTCGGTGACGACCTGCGCGCCGTGGCCGAGGTTGAGCTCCGCGTCGAAGTACTCCTCCATCGCCGTCAGGCGCAGGGCTTCGAGGCGGGTCACCGCTGCCTCGAGCGCGGCGCTTTCCGGCAGGTCGACGTCCTGCAGGGCCGGACCGCGCCACAGTTCGAGCGCTTCACGCAGCCGGTTCGGATCGGCGGCGAGGCGTTCGAACCGCACGGCGTCGACGTCGTCGGGGCCGATCAGCAGCCGGTAGCCGGTCGGCTGGCCGTCGACGGAGCCCTCGGGCAGCGCTTTCCGGAGCCGGGAAACCAGGCGTTGCAACGCGTTCGCGGCGTCGGCGGGCGGGTGCTCGCCCCAGATCCAGTCGACCAGCGTGGCTTTCGGGACGACGTGCCCCGGGTCGAGCGCGAGGGCGGCCAGCAGGCCGCGCAACCGCGCACCCGGCACGTCGGACGGCACGCCGTCGTCCGAGCGGACCTCGAATGGACCCAGCATCCCGATCTGCACCAGCCAGATCTTGCCACGGGCGGCGGTGTCCGAGCGGTGTCAGGCCCGTGTCAGCCGGCCCGGCCATCGTGGCGGCAGCCACCACGAAAGGAAATCCGATGAGCAACGTCCCGCACGGTCTGGCGATGGAACGCGACGCCGGCCCGTTCGACCCGCCGAGCGAGATCAGCCGGCTGCGCGACGCGCGCCCCGTCAGCCCGCTCGTCTTCCCCGACGGCCACGAGGGCTGGCTCGTCACCGGCTACGAAGAAGCGCGGCAGATGATGGCCGACACCCGGTTCAGCTCGCGGCTGGACCTCGACGTCATCCACGTGCCGTACGAGACGGGCATGCCCGCCGCCACCGAGCCGTCGCCGCAGCTCCCGGGCATGTTCATCGCCATGGACCCGCCGGACCACGGCCGGCTGCGCCGCAAGCTCACCGGCGCCTTCACCGTGAAGCGGATGAAGACGCTGGAGGACCACATCGTCGAGATCGTCGAGCAGCAGCTGGACCACTTGGCGCGGCTGACCCCGCCGATCGACCTGGTCGAGGAGTTCGCGCTGCCGGTGCCGTCGCTGGTCATCTGCGAACTGCTCGGCGTCCCGTACGCGGACCGGGACAGCTTCCAGGCGAACTCGGCGCAGTTCATGGTCCGCGACCAGCCGCTCGAGACGAAGATGGGCGCGTACATCGCGCTGAACACGTACTTGACGGAACTCGTCACGAACAAGCGCGCCGAGCCCGGCGACGACATCCTGTCCGACCTGGCCCGCCACGAAGACCTGACCGTCGAGGAGCTGACCGGCGCCGCGTTCCTGCTGCTGCTCGCCGGCCACGAGACGACCGCGAACATGCTGTCGCTGGGCACCTTCGCGCTCCTGGAGCACCCGGAGCAGATCGCCGAGCTGCGCGCGAACCCGGACCTGCTGCCGGGCGCCGTCGAGGAGCTGCTGCGCTACCTGTCGGTGGCCGACATCTTCTTCCGCTACGCCACCGAAGACCTGGAGCTGGGCGGCGAAACGATCCCCAAGGGCTCGACGGTCGTGGTTTCGCTGCTGGCCGCGAACCACGACCCCCGCCGCTTCGAAAACCCGGACACCCTCGACGTCCACCGCAACGCCCGCGGCCTGCTGTCCTTCGGCCACGGCGTCCACCAGTGCCTCGGCCAGCAGCTGGCCCGCATCGAGATGCGCGCCGGCTTCGAGGCCCTGCTGCGCCGGTTCCCGACGCTGGAGCTCGCCGTGCCCGCCGGGGAGGTGAAGCTGCGGACGGACATGAACATCTACGGCGTGCACGAACTGCCGGTGACCTGGTCGGCTACTGGAGGAAACTGAGCACGGCGTCCCGGCCCGCGTGCCCGCGCTCCCGGTTCTGGATCGAGTGGGACTCGCCCGGCACGATCACCAACCGGCCGCGCGGGGCCTGCGCCGCTTCCTCCTTCGCCCACTCCAGCGGCGTCGACAGGTCGCGGTCGCCGTTGAGCAGCAGCACCGGGACGTCCGGCAGCTTCCCGGCCGGGTTGGAGCCGGGGCGTTCGGCCGGCCACGGGAGGCAGCTCTGGATGAAGCCCTGCTGCGTCGCGACTTCCGTGGTGTACGGCCAGGTCGCGCTCGGCGGCAGCGTCCGGGCGGCCAGCGACAGCAACGGTTGCCGCAGCGACACCGGCGTCGCCGCGGAGCCCCACGGGAAGCGCTGGTCCGCGCACAGCGTCGCCGCGTGGAGGCCGGAGCTGAACGACGCCGGGTCGTCGCCGCCGGACTTGTACCCCTCCAGCAGGCCGTCCAGGTGCGCCGGCGAGCCGGCGCGGGCTTCGTGGAGGGCGCCGATGAGGTCGCCCGCCTGCGCGTTGCGGTACGTCGGATCGACGAACTCGTAGGTGACGACCAGGTCGAAGATCCGCACGCCGTCGGCGGTACCGCGGTGGCGGACCACCCACGCCAGGTCGTCGGCCGGGTCGTAGCCGCAGGCCGGGGCCACCGCGCACGCCGCGCGCAGCACCCGGGCCTCGGCCGTCAGGCCGGTCAGGTACAGCGACGCCGACGCCGTCGCGTGGTGCGGCAGCACGGAATCGAGCACGACCTTGCTGACGTTCGCCGGGTGCGCGAGTGCGTACCGCGCCGCCGTGAACGAGCCGTACGAGACGCCGTCGACGACCATCTTCGGCACGTCCAGCGCGCGGCGCAGCTGGTCGAAGTCCGCGACCGTCTGGTCGGTCGAGTACAGCGGCGCCGTGTCGCCGAGGATGTTCGCGCACTCGAGCACGGCCTCGCGGGACGGCGTCGCGATGTCGGAGCTGCCCATCTGCTCCTGCAGGCCGGGGCACTTCAGGGCGCCCGCGGGGCCGGTGCCGCGCTGGTCGAGCATGACGAACCGGTAGTCCTTCGCGACTTCCGGCAGCCGCTGCTTCGCGATCCGCGTGATGGTGCCGACGCCGCCCTGGCCGGGCCCGCCGGTCAGGAACAGCAGCACGCCCTTGGGCGCGTCGGCGTTGTCGGCGGTCGCCACGGCGAGGTCGAGCGTCCCCGGCACGCGGCCGGTGTGGTCGAGCGGCACGGTCAACGTCGAGCAGGTGAAGCCCGGCTGGCCCGGGCACGGGTGCGGATCCGTCAGCTTCGGTCGTCCCCCAGGACGCGCGTCGGCCGAGGCCACACCCCCGAGTGCGGCGGTCAGCGCCAGGACCAGCCCGGCGGTCAGGATCTTCGAGCGCATGGGTGCATCATGCGCACAGGCGCCCGTGCGCGGGATACCCCCGATCAGGGCCAAAGGCGTTCGCGGACCCAGCCGCCGTCGGTCTTGCGGTACCGCAGCCGCACGTGCCGCCGGTCGTGGCTGGCCTGCCAGAACTCGACGACGTCCGGGTCCACGAAGTACCGCGTCCACGTTTCGGGTGCGGTGGAAGGGTTTTCCGCCACCCAGCGTTCCGCTTCCGCGGCCGCGGCGTCGAGGTCCGCCGGGTCCGCCAGCACCTGCGACTGCCGCCCGATGAACGCTTCGACGCGGGAAGCGGGCGGCCGGGCGAGGAAGTCCTCCGCCGACACCTCGGGCGCGGCGGGGGAGACCGGTCCGCGCAGCCGGACCTGACGGCCGCGGCCGGGCCAGAAGAACGTCAGCGCGGCACGGGGATCCTTGCGCAGCTGCAGGCCCTTCGGGCTTTCCGAGCTGGTCGCGACCGCCCAGCCGGCCGGCCCGACGTCCTTGAGGATCACGACGCGGGCGTCCGGCGCGCCATCGGCGTCCACTGTGGACAGCGTGACGGCGTGCGGCGCGAGCACGTGCTCGCCGGCTTCGGTCAGCCATTCCAGGAACAACGCCCGCGGGTCCGGCGGCGCCGTTTCCGGCGTGAACACGGGGAGTTCTTCGGGGAACGAGGCCCAGCCGCGCAACCGCACCATGTCAGTAACCGTACGGCCCCTGCTGCGGGTGCTGCCCCGGCGGCGGGTAGACCGGCGGCTGCGGACCGGCCGGGCCGACCACCGGCGGCGGCGGGACCTGCGGCATCGGCGGCTGCTGCTGCCAGCCCGGCGGCGGCTGCTGCGGCGCGGGCGGCGGTTGCTGCTGCTGTTGCTGCGCCTGCTGCCACTGCACCTGCTGGTAGACCTCGGCGGGCTGCGGGAAGCAGTAGGTCAGCTTGGCGTTGACCGAACCCTGCACCGCGGCGCCCCACAGCTTCCCGCCGACGAAGGCGAACATCTGCCCGGCCGAGAGGTCGACCGCGACCATCCGCGTCTCGCCGCCGAACTGGTTGCCCGACTTCGCGGACGCGGCCTGCGCGGCGTCCGGGTACACGCGCTGGCCGACGAGCCCGGCGATGACGACCGAACCCGCCGTCCAGCCCATGGTGCCGATCAGGTTGGCGCGCGCGTGCTGCGTGGCGCGGCCGGTGAAGTCGTACAGCGCCGCGGCGCTGACCTCGGGCACGGCCGCGGCGATGACGCAGTAGTTCATCGTCGTGAGCATCACCGATTCGGTGAACAGGCCGACGACGGCGGTCGCGGGCCCGATCTGCACGGAGTTCAGCCGGCCGCCCGAGCGCTGGATGCGCTCGGCCACCGCGCCGAGGTACTGCTCGGGGGTGAGCACGCCGGGGACCTCCCTGACCGTCGTACGGATGCCGCCATCGTCGCACGCCCCGGCGTCCCGGCGACGTCAGCCAGCGGTTTTCACACACGCCTCATGGTTGACTGTGCGCGCTATGCGACGACTCGTACTTCTCGCGCCCGCCGTGGTCCTGCTGGCCGGCTGCGGCGCCTCCATCGTGACCGGTACCGCGACGCCCAGCTCGCCGTCCGCCGCCACCGCGGCCGGTGGGCTGCCGCCGGAACCGCAGCCGGGCGCGACCGAGGACTGCCCGTACCTCGGCAGCGAATTCGTGGCCGACTCGAACGGCCAGCACGTCTCCAAGGTGCGGGTGTCCGCCGACCAGCCCCACCCGGCGTGCTTCTTCTATCGCCCGGACGGGAAGATCCAGCTCACCGTTCGGGTGTACGTCGGCGACGCGAAGACGGCGACGGCGCTGGTCAACCAGGCGGCGCCGGTGGACTCGTCGAACCCGGCGAGCGACCCTTCCGGCTGGAAGGGCGGCTATTTGTCCACCGACGACGGCGCTGTCTACGCTGTCGCCAAGGGCTCGGCGGCGGTCATCGCGACCACCAACCAGAAGCAAAGCGTGAAGGCACGCACAGTGGTCAAGAAGGCTATCGCTGCCCTGAAGCTCTAGGTAGCGGGCTCCACACGGGTGAGTGATGTTGATCTTGTATTACCCTGTGCGTCACGCGCAGGCTTCGTGGACTCGCGCACCGCGGCCACCGGGGCATCCCCACCCCGGGGCGGGGCACCAACTCTGCAACGACAAAGGACAAGATTCGTGGCTGACACCCTCAAGGAAATCCTGCTCGACTCCAGCCGTCGCCCGGCGGTCGTGACCGACTTCGAGACCCTCGTCGACGCCGAGGTCTCGGACAAGGGCGGCGTTTCGGGTGCCGTTGTGAAGACCGGCTTCGCCGCGGTCAAGAAGATCAAGCCGGGCATCATCCCCTCGGCCGTCGACACCCTGCTGCCCGACTTCGTGGTCGCGCTCGAGCCGTTCTACGTCGACTACCGCGCCAAGGGCGGCAACGACTTCGGTGCGTACCTGTCCAGCCGCTCGGACGAGGCTTCCGACGCGCTGCTGAGCGTCACCGACTCGCGCGCGGAGAAGAGCAGCCGCGACAGCATCAAGAAGGTCTACGGCAAGCTGCGCCCGAACGGCAAGAAGAACGTCGAGGAGGCGCTGCCCCGCCTGGGCGCGCTGGTCGACAAGCACGCCGCCAACGCGTGAGCTAGTCCCGAGCACGACTGAAGAGGCCCCCGGTGCACCCCCGGGGGCCTCTTCGCGTCGCGCTCAGTTCTTCTTTTCGGCGGGCGCCGGCGAGGGCGCCTTGCCGTTGGCCTGCGGGGTCGGCTTCGCCGCTTCGGCGGGCTTCGGCGCGGGCGGGGTGGCCTTCGGCGGCGCGGGCGCGACCGGCGGCTCCTGCTTCGAACGCAGAGCGTAGGCGGCGCCGGCACCGACCACGACCAGGCCGAGCAGCCACGGCCACTTGCGACGGCCGCGGGTGCCCTTCGCAGCCGACTTGGCCTCGGTCACGGCAGCGTAGAAGTCCTTCTTCGCCGCCTTGAAGTCCTTCTTGCCGCGGCGCTTCGACTCGCCGGCCGCCTTCGCGGCCTTGATGGCGGCCTTCTTCGCCTTGCGACCCGGCTTGCGCAGCTCGGACAGGCGCGCGAGCGCCTCCTGGCGAGCGGCCTTCGAGCTCTTCTTGAGCTCCTTGCGGGTCAGTTCCGTCTTCTTCGCGAGCTTCTTCTGCGCGCGCCGCCCCTGCTTGACACCCTCGGTGACGAGTTTGTCGGCGGTCTCGACGGCCTGGGCTGTCGCCCGGGACATGGGCTTCACCTCATCATTCGTTTTGACACTGCTCTGTTACCCGTAACCTATCGTGCCCCTTTTTCCCGCCGCCCGCCGCAGATGGCACGATGAACCTCGTGAAAGCTACGCTGCACACCAACCAGGGTGACATCCACCTGAACCTGCTCCCCGACCACGCGCCGAAGACGGTCGCGAACTTCGTCGGGCTCGCGGAAGGCACCAAGGAGTACACCCAGCCGAACGCGGCGGGCACCAACTCCGGGCCCTTCTACGACGGTTCGATCTTCCACCGGGTCATCGACGGCTTCATGCTGCAGGGCGGCGACCCGACCGGCACCGGCCGCGGCGGCCCCGGCTACAAGTTCGGCGACGAGTTCCACCCGGAGCTGCAGTTCAGCAAGCCGTACCTGCTGGCGATGGCGAACGCCGGGCCCGGCACCAACGGCTCGCAGTTCTTCATCACCGTGGCGCCGACCGCCCACCTGAACTTCCGGCACACGATCTTCGGCGAGGTGGCCGACCAGGAGTCGCGCAACGTCGTCGACGCGATCGCCCGGACCGCCACCGGCCCGGCGGACCGCCCGCTGACCGACGTCGTGATCGAAAAGGTCACCATCGAGCACTGACGGCCCGTGCAGCGAGGTTTCGGTAGGTTGGTTCCATCGTGAACCAACCGCCGAACCCCGCCGCCGAACAAGCCGCGCTCCCCGGGTGCTGGTGGCACCCGAACCGCCCGACCGGACTGAGCTGTTCCCGGTGCGGGCGTCCGGCCTGCCCGGATTGCCTCCGCGAAGCCCCCGTCGGCTTCCAGTGCACCGACTGCGTGCACGCCGGCGGACAGCAGCAGCGCCGTCAGCACCGCGACCACCAGGAAGCCGGCTTCGGCCAGCGGACGGTGTTCGGTGCGCGCCTCTCGCAGTCCGTGCTCGTCACCCAGGTCATCCTCGCGGTGAACGTCCTGGTCTTCCTCTTCACGGTCTTCCAGGCGGGCAGCCTCAACGACAACGACGCCGCGGCCCTCTTCCAGCACGGCAGCCTCTACCCCGCCGCGACGCTCGGCAACGACGAGTGGTGGCGGGTCCTGACCAACGGGTTCCTGCACTACGGCCCGATCCACATCGCGGTCAACTCGTTCTCGCTGTGGATGATGGGCCGGGCCCTGGAGCAGGTCTGTGGCCGCGGCCGCTACCTCGCCCTCTACTTCATCTCGATGCTCGGCGCTTCCGCCGCCGTCCTGATCTTCGACCAGTCCAGTCCGCCGACGGTCGGCGCCTCGGGAGCGCTGTTCGGCCTGATGGGCGCCTACGCGGTGCTCGTGCTGAAGCTGCGGCTGAACCCGACCGGGCTCATCATCACCCTCGCGCTGAACGCCTTCATCACGTTCGGCATCCCCGGCATCTCGATCTGGGCGCACGTCGGCGGCCTGGTGACCGGGGCGCTGGTCACCGCCGCGCTGCTCTACGCGCCGGAGGCCGACCAGGCGCGCTGGCAGGCGATCGGGCTCGGGATCATCGTGCTCGCCATCGTCGGCCTGCTGGCCTACCAGGCCGTCCAGTTCGGCACGGTGACCTGCGGGGTCATCCCGTTCCGCGGCGTTCCGACCTACGCCTGCGGCTAGCCGCGCGCCCGCAGCGTGCTGAGGACGTCCAGGACGTCCCGCGGGTCCTCGCCGAGGTCCAGCCGGCCGAAGACGTACAACTGCTCGTCGTGCTCGACCTCGAGGGTGACGCCGTCGCGGCCCAGCCGGCGGGTGGTGCGCAGCCGCGTGCGGGTCTGCCCCCACGGGAGCCGGTGCTCGCCACCCAGGGTGCGGGCCACCAGGCCCTCGGCGTCGGCGGCCAGCCGCGGCCGGACGAGCGTGGCGTGGGCGGCGAACGCGCCGACGGCCACCGCCGCCAGCGCGAACAGCACCAGCCCGCCGCGGTCGCCGATGAGCGCGTCGGTCACCACGCCGACCAGCAGCAACGCCGTCACCGCCCAGGCCGATACCACAACGGCCCGGCGCGGCGCCCAAGAGGTGGGGTAGTTATCCACAGGGGTTATCCACACTGGGGATGAGTCACACCGGTGTAATTCGGCGTCAAGCCGCCAATCGGAGTAATAATCAGCGCCAGCGCATAGTCATGAGCAGACCCGCGATCATCAGCGCGAACCCGCCGGCGAAGTTCCAGTTGCCCAGATCGGCCATCCAGGAGATCTTGTCCCCGGCGATGTAGTTCACGAGCAGCCACACCAGGCCCACGAGCATCAGCCCGAACATGGGGATCTTCCAGGCGAGGCCGGTGGGGCCGGCCGCCCGCACCTTCACCGGCGTGCGCCGGTCGGCAGGCGGGGTGTAAGCCGTCTTCTTGCGGACCTTGGACTTGGGCATCGTGTGTTCCTCGCGGTGCTCTTCGGGCTCGTCTGGTGGCGATGTCCCGCTGAGGGTGCGCAACCAGCGCCACGTGCACACGTTAACGTAAACGACCGCAGGAAAGCAGCGGCCGGACTGGTCGGATTTTCCCGCACCGTGACAACGGCGTCACCCAGGGTTCGGCGCGGCTTGAGAGGAGCTTGCGTGGAGATGCGCGAAGGACCGGATGACGACCGGCGCAGACACCCAGGGCAACGGCCGGTGCCGCCCCGCCGCCCCGCCACGCCTCCTCGCGGCCAGGTGCCGCCGCGGCCGCCCCAGC
>NZ_JAAGNB010001418.1:0-24819 GCF_010550475.1 Amycolatopsis sp. SID8362 | reverse complement strand
GCTGGCGATCGCCGTGGCGCTGCTGGTGGCGTGGCTGGTGACGGACCCGCCCCGGCCACCGCGGGCGCCTTCGGGGGAGAAGCCGCCTTCGCCGTACCGGCACGCGGCGCTGTGGCGGGTGCACGGGGCGAGCGCGCTGCTGGTGGTGCCGCAGTTCGCGGTGTCGGCGTTCGCGCCGGTGTACCTGGTGTCGGGGCAGCACTGGAGCCCGCTGTCGGCGGGCTGGTACCTGGCGGTGGTCCAGGTGCTGGGCGCGCTGGGCCGCCTCGGCTCCGGCTGGTGGTCCGACCGCGTCGGCGGCCGCCTGCGCCCGATGCGGCAGCTGGCGGTGCTGAGCTGCGCGGTGATGCTGCTGGTGGCGCTGGGGGACGTGTCGTGGCCCTGGCTGGTGCTGCTGGCACTGGCGCTGGCGGGCATCATCACGGTGGCCGACAACGGCCTCGGCTTCACGGCGTCGGCCGAGCTGGCGGGCCTGGCCTGGTCGGGCCGCGCGATGGGCACGCAGAACACGGGCCAGAACATCGCGGCCTCGCTGACCCCGCCCCTGCTGGGCCTGGTGATCGGCGACAGCCGCTACGCACTGGCGTTCTGCGTGGCGGCGATCTTCCCGGCGATCGCGGTGGCGGTGGTCCCGGTCCGCGCGGAACACGAGCGGGACTGACCACCCGCGGGGGCGCCCCCCCGGCTCCAGCGTATCGGCGGGCGCTGACGGAAACCGGCCGCCGGAGCCGCGCCGGACCCGAGTTGTCCACAACCGGCCGACCCTGTGGAGCGACGCGACCGGCCGCGGCAGCTCAGGCGGCACTCGAAAGCCGTGAATGACTCATTCATGTCGTCTGACGACATGAATGAGTCACTCACGTCATCCGAAGCCGACCCCGGACACGACGAAGGCCGCCTCCCCGACCAGCGGGGAAGCGGCCTCCGAGAAAACTCAAGCCACCGTCAGGCGGTTCTCGAACGTCTCCACCAGCTTCCGCCAAGCGCTCTGCTCGGCGTCGAACGGCGCGCTCGGCTCGAGGCGCGTCGGGTCCGGGCGGAGGACGAACGACACCAGCCAGCCCAGGCTTTCGTTCGACGCCAGCGCCGTTTCGACGCTCTCGTCGCCCGCCCAGTCGGCCGCGTCCGTGATCAGCTCGACCGCCAGTTCCAGCTGCGTCGGGTCGATCGCCTCCGGGCCCTCCGCGATGTCCGCGTCGAGGCCGGTCAGTACGTACGTGTTCTCCGCGTCGACCTCGATCTCGAGCTCGCCCGCGGTGGCCTTCGCCAGCACCTCGTCCCACGTGGACACGTCGGCGAGGTCGGTCTCGGCCAGGTCCTTGCCGTCGGCCAGGGCTCGGGCCAGGGCCTTCTCCGACGTGAACACGTCGATCTCGCCCTCGCTGCCCAGGAACACCGGGGTGTCGTCGAGGTAGCAGCGCAGCGTGTAGTACTCCGCGCCCGACGTGATGATCTTGATCGGGTCGATGCCGACCTCGGCCCAGAAGCCGACCGGACCCTCTTCTTCGGCGGAATCCTCGTCGTCGTCCGACTCGGAGTCGATCGCCTCGAGGTCCTCTTCGCCCTCCGCGCCGGCCTCGGCCTCGGCGGACTCCTCGTGGAACGCCGCCAGCTCCTCGGCGGTCTGCTCCAGGACCTTCTCGTCGACGTCCGGCACCGTCACCAGGCCGTCGATCGCGTCCAGCACGGTGTCCCACTTGGTCGACACCGTTTCGGACAGGTCGTTCCAGACCTGGACGCCGACGCTCCCGGTGAACGGGAGGGTGCCCTGGTCGAGCAGCGAGAAGCCCTCGGTCGAGTCGAGGATCTCGTGGACCTCTTCGAGGTCGCAGACGTCGGCGAGCGAGCGCACGATGCCGACGATCTCCGCCAGCTCGGCGATGTGCCAGACGTCCGGCTCCTCGGCGACGAGCTCCGGCACGCCGACGAGGTCGTACGTGTGGTCCTCGTCCGGGATCAGCTCCGGCACGTTCAGCGAAGGCACCGCGTCCCACGCCGGGTGGTCGATCAGGTCGTGCCGCTCGGACGTGCGGACGAAAGCGGCCAGGTGGGCGGCGTCCGGGAAGGCGTACAGGTCGTCCTCGTCGCCGAGGAACGCTTCCCACTCCTCGCCGTCTTCCCGCCAGCGCGGGGCCCACAGGGTGACGACGTCGCCCTGCGGCAGCCCGAGTTCGATCGGGATGATGTCCTGTGCCATTCCTAAGCCCTCCGGAGTACCGCCCGTGTGCGCGCGACACCGTATCTCCCGGTCGAAGCGCGGTAACGCGAAGCCTACGGGTTTACCACTCGTGATGCGATCGCCCCTGCCGACTTTGCGACGAGCGGATGGCACGATGGACGCCTGATGACTCTCACAGACCTCCTGCCTGCGGATCCCGACCCCGACGCCCTCTTCGAAGCGTTCACGACCTGGACGGCCGATCGGGGCATCGAGCTGTACCCGGCGCAGGAGGAGGCGGTGATGGAGGTCGTCTCCGGATCGAACGTCATCCTCTCGACGCCGACCGGCTCCGGGAAGAGCCTCGTCGCCGTCGGCGCGCACTTCACCGCGCTCGCCCAGGGCCGCCGCAGCTACTACACCGCGCCCATCAAAGCCCTCGTCTCGGAGAAGTTCTTCCAGCTCATCGAGATCTTCGGGGCCGACAACGTCGGGATGATGACCGGTGACTCCAGCGTCAACCCGGACGCCCCGATCATCTGCTGCACGGCCGAAATCCTGGCGAACATCGCGTTGCGGTTCGGTGCCGACGCCCCGGTCGGGCAGGTCGTGGCCGACGAGTTCCACTTCTACTCCGAGCCCGACCGCGGCTGGGCGTGGCAGGTGCCGCTGCTCGAGCTGCCGAAGGCCCAGTTCGTCCTGATGTCGGCGACCCTGGGCGACGTGTCCTTCTTCGAAAAGGACCTCACCCGCCGCACCGGCAGGCCGACCGCGGTCGTCACGTCGGCGCAGCGCCCGGTGCCGCTGACCTTCCGGTACGCGCTGACGCCGTTGCACGAGACGATGTCGGAGCTGCTCAACGGCGGCCAGGCGCCGGTGTACGTCGTGCACTTCTCGCAGGCCGCGGCCATCGAACGCGCGCAGACGCTGATGAGCATCAACGTCACGACGAAGGCCGAAAAGGAGTCGATCGCCGAGCTGATCGGCGACTTCCGGTTCTCCGCCGGCTTCGGCAAGACGCTCTCGCGGCTGGTCCGCCACGGCATCGGCGTGCACCACGCCGGGATGCTGCCGAAGTACCGCCGGCTGGTCGAGACCCTGGCCCAGTCCGGGCTGCTCAAGGTGATCTGCGGGACCGACACCCTCGGCGTCGGCATCAACGTGCCGATCCGGACGGTCGTCTTCTCCGCGCTGACCAAGTACGACGGCGTCCGCCAGCGCCACCTCAAGGCGCGCGAGTTCCACCAGATCGCCGGCCGCGCCGGGCGCGCGGGCTACGACACCGACGGCTACGTCGTCGTGCAGGCGCCCGACCACGTCGTCGAGAACGCCAAGGCGCTGGAGAAGGCGGGCGACGACCCGAAGAAGAAAAAGAAGATCGTCCGGAAGAAGGCCCCGGAAGGGTTCGTCAACTGGACCGAGAGCACGTTCGACCGGCTCATCGCGGCCGACCCCGAGCCGCTGACGTCCAGCTTCAAGGTCACGCACTCGATGCTGCTCAACGTGATCTCGCGGCCGGGCAACGCCTTCGACTCGATGCGCCACCTCCTGGAGGACAACCACGAGGACCGGGCGTCGCAGCGCAAGCTCATCCTGCGCGCCATCGCGATCTACCGCGCGCTGCTCGCCGCCGGCGTCGTCGAACGGCTGGACGAGCCGGACGAGCAGGGCCGGATCATCCGGCTCACCGTCGACCTGCAGTTCGACTTCGCGCTCAACCAGCCGCTTTCGCCGTTCGCGCTGGCCGCGATCGACCTGTTCGAACTGGACTCGCCGAGCTACCCGCTCGACGTCGTGTCCACTGTGGAATCCACCGTGGACAACCCGCGGCCGGTGCTGTCGCAGCAGCAGTTCAAGGCGCGCGGCGAGGCCGTGAACGCGATGAAGGCCGAGGGCATCGAGTACGACGAGCGGATGGAGCTGCTCGAGAACATCACGTACCCGAAGCCGCTGGAGGAGCTGCTGCAGGGCGCGTTCCACAGCTACCGCCAGGGTCACCCGTGGGTCGACGACTACGAGCTGTCGCCCAAGTCCGTCGTGCGCGACATGTACGAGCGCGCGATGAACTTCGTCGAGTACATCGGGTTCTACCAGCTGGCGCGGTCCGAAGGCCTGGTGCTGCGCTACCTCGCCGACGTCTACGACGCGCTGCGCCACACGGTGCCGGACGAGGCGAAGACCGAACCGCTGCAGGACCTCATCGAGTGGCTCGGCGAGCTGGTCCGGCAGGTCGACTCGAGTCTGCTGGACGAGTGGGAAGCGCTGCGGCACCCGACGGAAGAAGGGCCGGTGTCGCACCGGCCGCCGGAGCTGCCGCCGGCCGTCACGCGCAACGTGCGCGCGTTCCGCGTCCTGGTGCGCAACGAGCTGTTCCGCCGGGTCGAGCTGTTCGCGCGGCGGGCGTGGTTCCCGCTCGGGGAGCTGGACGCGGCTTCGGGCTGGGACGCCGACGCGTGGCAGGAAGCCATCGAGGACTACTTCGAGGAGTACGACTCGCTCGGCACCGGCCCGGACGCGCGCGGCCCGGCGCTGCTGATGATCGAGCAGCAGCCGGACGTCTGGAAGGTGCGGCAGATCTTCGACGACCCCGCGGGCGACCACGACTGGGGCATCAGCGCCGAAGTGGACTTGGCGGCGTCGGACGAGGCAGGGGCCGCCGTGATCCGGGTGATCGAAGTGGGCGCGCACTGACCGTTGCGGATTCCTGACTGGTCAGTCATCGTGATCGCATGGTGGCGACAGTGCGGGAGCACCGGATCGGCGACGTGCGCTGGACGATCGTCCGCGGGCCCCGGGAAGCCGCTTTCCGCGAGCTGGGGGCGTACGCCGCCGCCGACATCGCGACCGTGCTGGCGGGCTTGCCGTCGTGGCCGGTCAGCGCGCGGGCCCGGCGCTCGCCGGTGCGGTTCCGGGCGGTCGAATCGGCGTCGCAGGTCGAACACCCGGACGCCTACGCCGAGCTGACGGCGCTGGCCGAGGGGGCCGGCGTCCCGTTCGACGACCTGCTGCTGGCCAACCTGCGCGGCGACCTCGGCGCGGGCGACGGCACCGGCTGCACGGACCTCGCCTGGGCGGGTTCGCCGTCCCTGCTCGGCCACAACGAGGACGGCGCCCCGGTGTTCGACGGCATCGGGCGCCTGCTGACCCTGCTGATCGACGGCGAACCCGGCGTCTGCGTCTGGTGGTACCCGGGTTTCCTGCCCGCGAACACGTTCACGCTGACGACGCACGGTCTGGTGTGGGGGATCGACAGCGTGAGCGTGGCGGCGCCTTCGCCGTGCGCGGGCCGGCACTTCCTGGCGCGCACGGCCCAGCGCGCGACTTCCGTCGCGGAAGCGGTGTCCGTGCTGCGTTCCCACGCTTCGGCGGGCGGCTTCGCGTACACGATGGGTCAAGTCGGCGAACCGGCGGTGACGGTGGTCGAGAAGGCGGGCCACGACACCGCGGTGACCACTGTGGCCAGTGGGCTTTCCTGGCACACCAACCACTTCCGCCAGCTGCCGCCGCACCTGGACGTCGCGTCGGAGGAGAGCCTGGACCGCGCGGAGGTGTGCGCCCACCTGGCCCCGACGTCCCCGGACGCGAAGTGGCTGGTCTCGACGTTGACGAACGCGGTCCACCGCAACGCGGACGGCGGCGACGAGCTGATGACGTTGAGCACGCTGGTGACGGACCTCGGTTCGGGCGAGGTGACGCTGGTCCCCCGCGGCGGCGCCCCGCTGACCGCCCGTGCGGCGGACCTGGCCGCGGGGAACGCCGGCGCGGTGGGCTGAGCTACCCCGCCGGGGTCAGGATCGCCTGGGCGTCCTCACCCGCGAACCACAGGCCGATGACGAACGCCGCCGTGGCCTCCAGCAGGGCCGCGCGGTCCAGACCACCCGCGAGCACCGGCTTCGCGCCGATGTCGCGAACCAATGTGCTCACCGCTTCCAGCGCCGAAGGGTTGTCGCCGCACAACGGGACCGACAGCGGGCGGCCGTCGAACACCGGGGGTGTCATGCGCCAGACGTCGACGTGCGCGAGGTTGAACGCCTTGACCACGTGCGCCTCCGTGACAATCCGCGAAGCCACCGGCGCACCGGTCAGCGCCGGGTCGTTGGTGCAGTCCACCAGCACCTTTCCGGCCAGCGGCCCGGCCTTCGCGAGGACCTCGCCGATGGCCGCCGCGGGGATGGCGAGGAGGACCACCTCGGCGAACGCGGCCACCTCGGACCACGTTCCCGTCTTGCGGCCCGCCACCCTGATTTCGTGCCCCGCCCGCGCCCACTGCGTGCCGAGCGCGTCCGCCATCCCGCCCGTGCCGAAGATCCCGATCCGCATGCGTCCTCCTTGTGCTTGGCTGGTACCAGCACGACGGTAGGAACCCGGGAAGGAACCGAACGGTAACCATGGACTTCCTCGCCGACTGCCGGACGCGGCTCGCGTTCGACCTGGTCGCCAACACCTGGAACCCGGTGGTGCTCTGGGCCCTGCGCGACGGCCCGCGCCGGCACGTCGACCTGCGGCGCGAGATCGGCGGGATCAGCGCCAAGGTGCTCACGGAAACCGTGCGGCGCCTGGAGTCCGACGGGCTCCTCGAGCGCCGCGATGGCGCGTACGCGCTCACGCCGTTGGGCTCAAGCTTCCTGGAGCCGATCGAGGGCTTCGGGCGGTGGGCCGCCGAGCACGGCGACGCCGTCGTCGCCGCTCAAAACCGAGCACGACCAGCGTGACCAGCGACAACGCGGGCAGCGGGTAGCCGAGCAGGAGCCCCGCGACGACGTCGAACAGCGGGGCACCTACACCCACCACGAACACCCAGGTCGGCGCGGTCGGCGGCTTCGCGGCCGGGGACCACGGCGTCCTGCGGCCCGGCTTCGCGACCGAAAGCCACGCCTGGAACGCCAGCGCGCTCGCCATCAGCGCCGCCCCGGCGGTCTGCTGCCACGCGACCGCACCGGTGTCCGCGGATTCGTGCAGGGCGGGGGAGAGCAGGAAGATCCCGGCGTAGAGCTGCCCCAGCGTCAGGACGAACTTCGTGAGCACCCACCAGTGCCGGAAGTAGCCCCACGCGGTCGCGCCGGCGAGCAGGAGGCCGGTGAACGCGGAGACGTTCGCCATCGGGGCGAGCAGCACGGTGTCGAGCCGCTCCGCCAGCGCGGGCGCGCCGGTGGACGTCAGCACGACCAACGCGAGAGCCTGGCTCATCCAGGCGACGGACGACACGACGTGCAGCCAGACGACGGCCTGGCGCCAGCGGGGAGAAGTCTTCACGCCGTCCAGGCTCGCCGAACCGGGGACCACGGCACATCGGGCGCGACCCGGGTTTCGCCCCGGAGCCCGGCGAGCCGCGCGTACTCCCGGTGGAGTACGAAGCGGAAACGGCCGTACGCCTCAGGTCGTCACGACGGGGTTTTTCGCCGCCAGGGCCAGCAGGGGGACCGCGGCGGCGGCGTCGGTGATCAACGTCGTGACCATGCCCGAGCGCAGCACCGCGTCCACCGCCGCCGCCTTCGGCCTGCTGTAGCCCAGCGCGA
Source organism: Amycolatopsis sp. SID8362 (assembly GCF_010550475.1). NCBI lineage: Bacteria > Bacillati > Actinomycetota > Actinomycetes > Pseudonocardiales > Pseudonocardiaceae > Amycolatopsis > Amycolatopsis sp. SID8362. The sequence continues at coordinate 17,145 of NZ_JAAGNB010001418.1, read as the reverse complement.
TCACCTCCGGCACCGCCGTCAGCTCCTCGTGGCTGATCGCCAGCACGTGGTGCGCCAGCCCGGTCGACAGCGCGTTCCCGGCCGCGTCGAACAGCCGCGCGGCCACCTCCGCCGTCGCGCCGCGGGCCGCGATCGCCGCGCGTTCGGCTTCGTCCAGCGCGTCGTACACCGTCGACTCGCCCGGCTGCCACGCGCCGATGCTGACTACCGCCTTGGTCAGGTTCCTGAACTGCCCGAACGTTTCCGCGATCCCCGGCTGCCGCCGCAGCGTCTCGGTCGTGCGGCGGTCGGGCAGCACCAGCGGGCCGAAGATCGGGTAGGCGTCGCCGCCGGACACCGCCGTCACGCGGCTGACCGTCTCCACCGAGCGCCCGCGCATGTCCATCCCCGCCTGCACCCCGCACAACTGGACGACCGGGCAGCGCGGCAGCGTCCGGATCGCCTCGGTCATCGCGTTGACCGAACGCGCCCACGACAGCCCGATGACGTCGGACGGGGTCGCGATCTCCTCCAGCAGCCGGGCGGCCAGCGCGCCGATCTTCCCCCGGACGACCTCTCGCGGCTCTCGCTCGGTTGAGCGTTCGAGCACGAGCGCACGCTCCAGGCCGTACGCCGCTCGCACCTCGTCGGACAGGGCGAGGTCGACCGGCGCGGGCAGCGCGAACTCCACTCGGACGAGCCCGGACTCCATGGCGGTGTCGAGCATCCGCGCGACCTTGAACCGGCTGACGCCGAACTCGTCGGCGATCTCCAGCTTGGAGCGTCCCTGCACGTAGAAGCGCCGGGCAACGGTCGCGAGCAGCATGGCTTCGGTCAGCGAAGCAGTCTTCTTCGACGTGCTCATATGAGCACTATAGCCGGAAATCCCTGCAAAAGGTTGACGAATCACACACGTCAGACCTGTAATGCCTTCACATGTTCTCGACGCCAATGGCCAATGCCGCTCATATGAGCGCGAGGAAAGGGGCTAGGCATGCGTGCCGCCATCATCGACCGGCCCGGCGAGATCAGGGTGGGTGACGTGCCCGACCCGAAGCCGCGGGAACGCGAGGTGGTCGTCAAGGTCGGGGCCTGCGGGATCTGCGGGACCGACCTGCACATCGCGGACGGGCACTTCCCGCCCACCCCGTACCCGATCGTCCCCGGCCACGAGTTCGCCGGGGAGATCGTCGAACTCGGCTCGGACGTGCCGGGCGGTTGGGAGATCGGCGACCGCGTCGCCGTCGACCCGTCGCTGTTCTGCGGCTACTGCGGCCCGTGCCGCTCCGGCCACGGCAACCTCTGCGCCAACTGGAACGCCACCGGCGACACCGTCGACGGCGCCTTCGCCGAGTACGTCGCTGTCCCGTCGGCCAACTGCTACCGCATGCCCGACTCGATGACCTGGGAACAAGGAGCGCTGGTCGAACCCGTTTCCTGCGCGGTGCACGGCGTCCGCCGGGTCGGGATCGAGGCGGGAGAGCGCTTCCTCGTCGTCGGCGCCGGCACGATGGGCCTGATCATGCAGCAGCTGCTGCAGCGGGCCGGAGCGCACGTCACGGTGGTCGACCGCAACGCCGACCGGCTGCCGCGCGCGTCCCGGCTCGGCGCCGTCGCCACCGCGGCGGACGTCGGCGAGCTGAACGACGAGAAGTTCGACGCCGCCGTCGACTGCACCGGTGCCGCGCCCGCGATCGAAGCGGCCTTCGACGCCACCCGCCGCGGTGGCCGGCTGCTCGTTTTCGGCGTCGCGCCGGCCGAAGCCCGCGTCGCGCTCTCGCCGTTCCGCATCTACAACGACGAGATCACCATCGTCGGCTCGATGGCCGTGCTGAACAGCTACGGCGCCGCGCTCGACCTCGTCGGCGGCGGCGCGATCGACACCGGAGAGCTGCTCACCGACCGGCTGCCGCTGGAGCAGTACCCCGACGCGCTGGCCAAGATGCGTGGCGGCGCCGGCCTCAAGGTGCAGGTGCTCCCGGGAGGCGCCCGTGCGTAAGCTGCTCAGCCTCCTCGCCGCGACGTCGTTGCTGGCCACGGGGTGCGCGGGCGCGGGCTCGATCGGCACCGGGAACAGCACGCTGGTCATCGCGATCGTGGCGAACCCGCAGATGAAGGACGCGATCTCGCTGGCGCCGGAGTTCGAGAAGGCCACCGGCATCAACCTCAAGTTCGTCTCGCTGCCGGAAAACCAGGCCCGCGCGAAGATCACCGCGTCGACCGCCACCGAAGGCGGCGAGTTCGACGTCGTGATGATCAGCAACTACGAGGCCCCACAGTGGGCGGCCAACGGCTGGCTCGAGAACCTCGAACCGCACATGGCGGCCACCCCGGGTTACGACGAAGGCGACTTCATCCCCAGCATCAAGCAGTCGCTGTCGTATGAGAACCAGATGTACGCGGTGCCGTTCTACGGCGAGTCGTCGTTCCTGGCCTACCGCAAGGACCTCTTCGAGAAGGCCGGGCTGACCATGCCGGCCAAGCCGACCTGGCAGCAGGTCGCCGAATTCGCCGCGAAGCTCGACGACAAGGCGAACGGCGTCGCGGGGATCTGCCTGCGCGGCAAGCCCGGCTGGGGCGAGAGCCTCGCGCCGTTCAGCACGGTCGCCAACACCTTCGGCGCCCAGTACTTCGACAAGGACTGGAACGCCAAGCTGACGTCGCCGGAGTTCAAGGCCGCCGCGAACTTCTACGTGAACCTGATCCGCGAGCACGGCGAGGTCGGCGCCTCCAGCGCCGGGTTCTCCGAGTGCGGCACGCGGTACACGCAGGGCCAGGCCGCGATGTGGTACGACGCGACGGTCATGGCGGGCACCAACGAGGACCCGGCGAGCAGCAAGATCGTCGGCAAGTCCGGGTACGCGCCGGCGCCGGTGGTCAGGACGCAGGCCAGCGGCTGGCTCTACACCTGGGCGCTGGGCATCCCGAAGGTCGCCAAGGACAAGGACGCGGCCTGGAAGTTCATGGCCTGGATGACCGACAAGGCGTACGTGCGGAAGGTCGGGCAGACCTACGGCTGGAACCGCGTCCCGCCGGGCGTGCGTCAGTCCACTTACGACATTCCCGACTACGCCAAGGCCGCGGCCGCGTACGCGAAGCCCACTTTGGACGGTATCGCCGACGCGAACCAGCGGAAGGCCATGGCGAACCCGGTGCCCTACCCCGGCATCCAGTTCGTCGGCATCCCCGAGTTCCAGGACCTGGGCACCCGGGTGAGCCAGCAGCTGTCGGCGGCGATCGCCGGACGCGAGTCCGTCGACGACGCGTTGAAGCAGTCCCAGGACTACGCCCAGACCGTGGGCGACTCCTACAAGGCGGTGCAGTGATGTCCACGCTTTCGGTAGACACGCCCAAACCCCAGACGCGCGCGAAGGCCGTGGAGAAGAAAGGCCTGAGCACCGCGGCAAAGCGACGGCTGCCGCTGCTGCCAGCGCTGGTCTTCGTCATCGCGGTGACGCAGCTGCCGTTCCTGCTCACCGTGTTCTACTCGTTCCAGTCGTGGAACCTGGTCCGGCCGGGTTCGCGGCACTTCGTCGGCCTCGACAACTACATCGACGTCTTCAGCGATACGACGTTCCTGGTGGCGCTGCTCAACACCGTGCTGCTGACGGTGGTGTGCGTGCTCGTGGCGCTGCTGCTCGGCCTCTGGCTGGCGATCCTGCTCGACCGGAAGTTCTTCGGCCGCGGCGTGGTCCGGACGTTGCTGATCACGCCGTTCCTCATCCTGCCGGCGGCCGGCGCGCTGCTGTGGAAGACGACGATGTTCGACCCGACCTACGGGCTGCTGCACTTCGTCTTCGGCACCGACGTCGACTGGCTCTCGGAGTTCCCGCTGGCGTCGGTGATGGCGCAGATCGTGTGGCAGTGGACGCCGTTCATGATGCTGCTCATCCTCGCGGGCCTGCAGAGCCAGGCCAAGGACGTCCTCGAAGCGGCCAATGTGGACGGTGCGGGCCGCTGGCGGACGTTCGTGTCCATCACGCTGCCGCACCTGTCCCGGTTCCTGCAGCTGGCGACGCTGCTGGGCGCGATCTACATCGTGAACAGCTTCGACGCGATCTTCCTGATGACCCAGGGCGGGCCGGGTACCGCGAGCACCAACCTGCCGTACTACATCTACCAGCGCGCGTTCGAAGGCTTCGACGTCGGCCAGTCGTCGGCGATGGGCGTGGTCGTCGTGATCCTGACGATGATCGTGGCGACCTTCGCGCTGCGCCTGATGTTCCGCACGTTCTCGGTGGACGGAGGCGTCAAGTGACCACGCTCGCTCGCCGCAAAGCAGGCGCCCGCTCGCTCACCGCTGTCACGTGGGTCGTCGCGATCCTGTTCGTCTTCCCGTTGCTGTGGTTGATCCTCACGGCGTTCAAGCAGGAGTCGGACGCCTACACCGATCCGCCCAAGCTGTTCTTCAGCCCGACGTTCGACCAGATCGCCAACGTGCTGAAGGGCGGGTTCCTGCCCTACCTGTCTAACTCCGCGTTCGTCACGGTGCTCTCGACGTTGCTCGTGCTCATCCTCGGCATCCCGGCGGCGTACGCGCTTTCGCTGGCGCCGGTGAAGAAGACGTCGAACGCGCTCGGCTTCTTCCTCTCGACGAAGATGCTGCCGATCGTGGCGGCGATCATCCCGCTGTACATCATCTCGCAGAACACCGAACTGCTGGACACGGTGTGGGCGCTGGTCATCCTGTACACGTCGATGAACCTGCCGCTGGCGATCTGGATGATGCGGTCGTTCTTCCTGGAGGTGCCGCACGAGATGATCGAGGCCGGGCGGATCGACGGCGCCAACCTGCCGACGTTGCTGCGCAAGATCATCATGCCGGTGGTCGCGCCGGGGATCGCGGCGACCGCGCTGATCTGCGTGATCTTCTCGTGGACCGAGTTCTTCTACGCGGTCAACCTGACGGCGGCGCGGGCCGGCACGGTGCCGGTGTTCCTCGTCGGGTTCATCACGAGCGAGGGCCTGTACTGGGCCCAGCTGTCCGCCGCCGCGCTGCTGGCTTCGCTGCCGGTGATGATCGTCGGCTGGATCGCGCAGAACCACCTGGTCCGCGGCCTCTCGATGGGCGCGGTCAAGTAGCGCACAACTGCCGTTAAGGCCACCTTACGGGAGTCTGACGCCCGTAAGGTGGCCTTAACGGCACGTCACTCCTGCAGCGAGAGGGCCTGGCTGGGGCAGACGTGCACCGCTTCGCGGGCCTTCTCGACCAGCTCGCCCTCCGGCGTCGCGTTCAGCACGATGACCGTGCCGTCGTCCTCGCTCTGGTCGAACAGCTCGGGCTCGGTCAGCACGCACTGGCCGGCGCCGACGCACTTGCCGGTGTCCGCGATGATCTTCATGGTCCTTCTTTCCTGTGGTGGGATGGCAGGTTCGATCTCTACCAGGTCACCGGCAGCCGGTACAGGCCGTAGATGTTCGCGTCGTCCTTGAACGGCAGATCGTCCACCGGGACGCCCAGCGCCAGCGAAGGCACGCGGCGGAACAGCGTGTCGAACACGATCTGCAGCTCCATCCGCGCCAGGTTCTGGCCGAGGCACTGGTGCGGCCCGAAGCCGAACGCGACGTGGTGGCGGGCGCCGCGTTCGATGTCGAGCTCGTCGGCGTTTTCGAACGCCCGCGGGTCGCGGTTGGCCGAGTAGCCCAGCGCCAGCACGCCTTCGCCCGCCCGGATCAGCTGCCCGCCGACCTCGACGTCCTCGACGCACAGGCGGGCCGTGGCCGCGTCGACGATCGTCCAGTAGCGCAGCATCTCCTCGACCGCGTCGAGCGTCTTGCCCGGGTCGGCCTTGATCACCGCGAGCTGCTCCGGGTTCCGCAGGAACGCCACGGTGGACAGCGAGATCATGTTCGCCGTCGTCTCGTGCCCGGCGACCAGCAGCAGGAACCCGGTCGCGGCCAGCTGCTCCCGCCGGTACGTGCCCTCTTCGCGGAGCTTGACGATCTGCCGCCCGAGCAGGTCGTCCGGCGGGTTGTCCTCCTTCGTCGCGATGAGGTCGGCCATGTACCCGCGGATCGTGTCGAACGCCGCTCGCCGGTCTTCCGCCGACGTCGAGCGCTTGATCAGCTTCGCCGTGTGGGTCTGGAAGAAGTCGTGGTCGCCGTACGGGACGCCGAGCATCTCGCAGATCACCAGCGACGGCACCGGCAGCGACAGCGCCTCGACCAGGTCACCCGGGTTCGGCCCGGCCAGCAGCGCGTCGATCCGCTCGTCGACGATCTGCTGGATCCGCGGCCGCAGCGCCTCCATCCGGCGCACGGTGAACTCGCCGAGCACGGCCTTGCGCGCCGGCCCGTGCTCGGGCGCGTCCATGGTGATCATGGTGCGCTCGTCGCCCTTGCGCCGGAACCCGCCCTTGACCAGCTGCGGGAAGTCCGGGTGCTGCCGGTCGGCGCTGAAACGCCGGTCGTTCAGCACGGTTCGGACGTCCTCGAGCCGGGTGACCACCCAGGCCGTGCCGCCGTCGGGCAGCCGCACCTTCGAGACCGGCTCCTCCTCGCGGATCTCCGCGTACGCCGGCGGCGGCGCGAACGGGCACGTGCGGGTCATCGGGAACTCGTGCTTCTCGACGGTGGTCATGGCGTCCCCCCTCACCAGGTCACGGGCAGGCAGTAGAGACCGAAGATCGACGAGTCGTGCTTGAAGGGCAGCTGGTCGACCGGCGCGGCCAGCTTGAGCTCCGGGATGCGGCGGAAGAGCGTGTCGAAGACGATCTGCAGCTCCATCCGCGCGAGGTTCTGGCCGAGGCACTGGTGCGGCCCGAAGCCGAACGCGACGTGATGGCGGGCACCGCGCTCGAGGTCGAGTTCGTCGGCGTTCTCGAACGCGGCTTCGTCGCGGTTGCCGGAGTAGCTGAGGCCGAGCACGCCTTCGCCTTCGCGGATCAGCTGCCCGCCGATCTCGACGTCTTCGGTCGCGACGCGCGAGGTCGCGAACTCCGCGATGGTGAAGTACCGCAGCAGCTCCTCGACGGCGTCGAGCGTTTTGCCGGGATCGTTCTTGATGATCGCGAGCTGGTCCGGGTTCTCCAGCAGCGCGACCGTGCCCAGCGAGATCATGTTCGCCGTCGTCTCGTGCCCGGCGATGAGCAGCAGGAACGCCAGCGAAACCAGCGAGTCGTGGTCGACGTCGCCGTGCTCTTCGCGCTGCTTGAGGATCTGGCGGCCGAGCAGGTCGTCGGTCGGGTCGGCTTCCTTCTTCGCGACCAGCTTGTCGAGGTAGTCCTGCAGCTCGTCGACGGCCTGGACGCGGGTGTCCTGGTCGACGTCGCGGTTGAGCAGCGTCGAGCTGCGGACCTGGAAGAACTCGTGGTCGCCGTAGGGCACGCCGAGCAGCTCGCAGATGACCAGCGACGGCACCGGCAGCGACAGCGCGGTGACCAGGTCGGCGGGCTTCGGGCCGGCCAGGATCGCGTCGATGTGCTCGTCGACGATCTGCTGGATGCGCGGTTCCAGTGCCTTCATCCGGCGCACGGTGAATTCGCCGACGACCTCGCGGCGGGCCGCGCCGTGCTCCGGCGGGTCCATGTTGATCAGCGACGCGGTGAAGTTGTTCCGCCGGATCGGCCGGCCCTGCTTGGTCAGGAACGGGAAGCCGGGGTTGAACCGGTCGGAGCTGAACCGCGGGTCGGTGAGCATCTGCCGGACGTCCTCGAGCCGGGTGATCGCCCACGCCTCCTGGCCGGACTGCAGCTCGACGCGGTGCACGGGGCCCGCTTCGCGGAGCTTCCCGTAGGCCGGCGGCGGGGCGAACGGACAGCTGCGCTCCAGCGGGAACACGTCGCCCTTGGTGGCGGGTTCGGCGACTTCGGTCATTTCGGGCCCCCTAAATCGGACGTACAGTATGCGGAGGATTACATTCCGGTTCTTCGACCCAAGGTACCGAAGCGGAAGGAAGTCGTCCACTAGCTAACGGGTGACCCGGTGCGGATCCATTGTGTGGCCGCCTGACCATGCGAGAATCAGCCCGCGCGATTTCAGCGAGGAGCGAACGGCATGACGGCAGACCCCGAGACCAGCCTGCGGGCGGACGCGCGGCGCAACCGCGACCAGATCCTCGCGGCGGCGAAGACCATCTTCGCCACGTCCGGCGCCGAGGCGCCGATGGAGGAGATCGCCCGGGCGGCCGGCGTCGGCGTCGGCACGCTCTACCGCCGCTTCCCGGACCGGGACGCGCTGATCCGCGCCGTCGCGATGGACAACTTCGAGCGCGTGCTCGTCGACGCCAAGGTGATCGCGGCCGAGGAGACGTCGTCGTGGCGCGCGCTGGAACGCCTGCTGCGGCAGTCGGTGGAGCTGCAGCTGAGCGTCCAGCTGGCGATGGTGTCGCCGCGGGCGCTGGTGATCCTGAAGAGCGACCCGGAGGTCCGCCGCCTGCGCGACGAGATCCTGGACGTCCTGGACGGCTTCGTCGACGGCGCGCAGGCCGAGGGCAAGCTCCGCGAGGACGTCGGCGCCGGCGACATCGCGATCCTGTTCGCGACCCTGCTGCGCCAGATGCGCGCGAAGTCCCCGGACGTCGCCGAGATGGCGGCGCGCCGCTGCGTCGGCATCATGATCGACGGCCTCAGCGCGCGCCCGGGAACCGAGCTCCCGGGGCGGCCGATCACATCCCGTGACCTGGAGCCAGGCTGATTTAGCGGATTTCCGTGTTAATGTTCCGCCTCGTTCTGCCTGATTCTGGCCGTGGGGCGGGAAAATGCGTCGAAGATCCGCGTTGTTGGGCTTTTTCTTGCTGGTGATCGCCGGTTGCGGCCGCGACAGCGCGGCACCGGTCGCGTCGGCTCCTCCGCCTGCTCTGACAACGTCCAGTGCGTCACTCGCGCCCGCCACCGCGGTGCCGCCGAGCACGTCCAAATCCGCGCCGTCACCTGCGCCGACGCCGACCGCGCCCTCGGTGACCCCGGCCCGGAACTGCGGCACCCCGGAGTTCACGACGAGCGACCCGGACGGCGGCTGGTCCGACGGCGGCTACTACGTGCACAACAACATGTGGAACGCGGGCGAAGCGGGCCCGGAAACGCTGCGGGCGTGCGCGTACGACAACTGGTACGTCGATTCCGTGCAGCCCGATTCCACGTCGGTGAAAACCTATCCGAACGTGCACAAGGACATCAACGACCAGAACGGCAAACCGTTCAACGACTACTCGGTGATCAAATCGACGTTCGCCGGCCGCGGCCCGGGCACCGGCATCTACGACGTGGCGTACGACCTGTGGCTGAACGGCGTGGGCGACGGCAAGGGCGTCAGCGAGCTGATGGTCTGGACGGAGAACCGCAAACAGGTCCCGGCGGGCGATAAGCTGACGACCTACACCGCGGGCGGCTTCACGTACGACGTCTGGGCGGAGGACGAGGGCTACGTGGCGTTCGTGTCGCGGACGACGCAGTACTCGGGCACGGTGGACCTGAAGGCGATGATCGCTTGGGCGATCGGGAAGGGGCTGATCCCGGCCAACCCGACGGTGAACCAGATCGGGTACGGGATCGAGTTCTGCTCCACGGGTGGGGGCAAGGCGCGGTTCACGTTGACGGACTTCTCGGTGTCGATGAGCTAGCGGTGGTCACGCTGCGCGGCGTCCGGCCAGGTAGGCCAGATGATGCGAGATCGCCAGCGCGACCGGCTTGCTGCTCGAGCCGGAACCTTGCCCCTGCCCAGCGGCGGTTTCGAGGATTTCTCGATCACCCCAGGAGAACTCCGGCCCGGCGAAGCTGTCGGACTCGACAAGGTTTCGGCACACGATCCGGAACGTGCGAGCTCGAGGCGAGTCCATCGCTTGATCGCTGGGTTCCGGCATCCGCTCCCGCGAGTAGAACCAGTGCTCGGGGCAGGTGTACTTCAGATTGACGTGCTTGCTGCCGAATCCTTCGCTCGGGATCGGGTGGATCGTGCCGTAGTCACCCAGCCGAAGTTCGGTCGCCCCGTTTTGTGAGAGTTGATCCCAAAGAACTTCCTCGTTCCTTGGCTGTTCCCACGTCGAAGTCCGGGCGAGAGTCCGGGGGATCGAGCCGCTCAACAGGCTTGTTGTCCTGAATTCGCCCAGCTCGGCTAGCGCGCTGAGGATGGCCGCGGCTTCGTCGACGCGTGCCGCAGTCACCTCCGGGACGTACTGGAGATCGACGATCAAGTCGATTTCGCCGGTGTCGAGGGCGAGCTGCTCGATGATTTGTTCGATGGTGGCCCGGGCCGCGGTGGCCGGCCGGATGCGAAGCGCGCCTCCGGCAGCGAGCTCGTGACACAACCGGCCGAGCGCGGCTGCGGATTGCAAGTCGGCATCGCTGCGGACCACGGGCACAAAGGTGCTCGGAGCAATTGCATCCAGCAGGTCCACCGGGTCGGAGAGGCGATCGGCCAGCTGACCGAGCGGCCCTGTCGGTCCGTGCCCGAAGGCGGGGAGGTGTGCGACCTCAGACGCGTCCAGCATGACCCGGCGGCCGAGTTGGCGGAGGTTGCGGATCGCGGCCTCGACCGCGTCCAGCTGACTCGCCGGCGCGCTACCGCGGGGATCGAACTGCAGCAACGGTTGCACCTGCCGGACCTGCTCAGGGCCCGAGATTGCTCGCAGAGCGGTCAGCTCGCCGCCTTTCGTGCGCAGCGCGACGAGGCTCGTGAAGTCGTGCTGAGCGGCCACGGCACCCTCGCATCACGCCAAGTCAAGTCTTGGTTTCTCATCGAGGGTAAGTCTCGAAGATCGAGATGGGGATCCACCACAAGGTGGATGGCCACCACCCGGACCCGGGTGGTGGCCTCCGTTCGTGCGCTCAGACGCCCAGCGGGTGCCAGACCGTCTTCGCCTCCAGGTACCGGCGCAGCCGGGTCAGGTCTGGGGCGCTTGTCCAGTCCGGTTCCGTCTCCGGGACCGTCAAGACCCGCTTCACCGTGTTCGCCGCTTCGCGGGCCAGGCCCGGGCGGTCCGCCGGGGCGGCGCCCGTCGGGTCCAGGGCGTTCACGTCGCCGTGGGAAGCCAGCCAGGGGCCCAGCTCGGACGCGTGGCCCGTCAGGATGTTGGCCACGCCGCCCGGGACGTCGGACGTCGCCAGGACCTCCGAGAGCGTGATCGCCGGCAACGGGCGCTCCGCGCTCGAGACCACCACCGCCGTCGAGCCGGTGGCCAGGACCGGGGCCAGGACCTCGACCAGGCCCAGCAACGACGAGCCTTGCGGGGCCAGGATGCCGACCACGCCGGTCGGCTCCGGGACCGTGAACGAGAAGTACGGGCCCGCCACCGGGTTGGCCGCGCCGAGGACCGTTGCGATCTTGTCCGTCCAGCCCGCGTACCAGACCCAGCGGTCGATCGCCGCGTCCACAATGGACTCGGCCTTCTTCGCCGCCAGACCCTCCGAAGCGGACACTTCCGCGATGAACTGGTCGCGGCGGCCTTCCAGGACCTCGGCCACGCGGTAGAGGACCTGTCCGCGGTTGTAGGCGGTGGCGGAAGACCAGCCCGGGAACGCCTTGCGGGCCGCGACCACCGCGTCGCGGACGTCCTTGCGGGACGCGTGCGCCGCGTTGGCCAGGAACTTGCCCTTGCCATCTGTCACCGGGTAGACCCGGCCGGACTCCGAACGGGGGAACTTGCCGCCGATGTAGAGCTTGTACGTCTTCGCGACGGAAATCCGGTCAGACATTCAGGTACGCCTCCAGCCCGGTGCGGCCGCCTTCGCGCCCGAAGCCGGATTCCTGGTAGCCGCCGAACGGGGCGGCGGGGTCGAAGCGGTTGAAGGTGTTGGCCCAGACCACGCCGGCGCGCAGCTGGTTCGCCATCCACAGGATCCGGGAGCCCTTTTCGGTCCAGATGCCCGCCGAAAGCCCGTACGGCGTGTTGTTCGCCTTCGCCACGGCCTCGTCCGGTGTGCGGAACGTCAGCACCGACAGCACCGGGCCGAAGATCTCCTCGCGCGCGATCCGCATCGACTGGTGGACGTTCGCGAACACCGTCGGGGCGAAGAAGAACCCGCGGTCCGGCACCGGGCACGGGCTGGTCCAGCGCTCCGCGCCTTCGGCGTCGCCCGACTCGACGAGCCCGCGGATCTTGGCGAGCTGCTCGGCCGAGTTGATCGCGCCGATGTCGGTGTTCTTGTCCAGCGGGTCGCCGATGCGCAACGTCGAGACGCGGTAGCGCAGCTTCTCCAGCACCTCTTCGGCGATCGACTCCTGGACCAGCAGGCGCGAGCCCGCGCAGCAGACGTGGCCCTGGTTGAAGAAGATGCCGTTGACGATGCCCTCGATCGCCTGGTCCAGCGGGGCGTCCTCGAACACGATGTTCGCGGCCTTGCCGCCCAGCTCCAGCGTCAGCTTCTTCGGCGTGCCCGCGACCTGGCGCTGGATCGCCTTGCCGACCTCGGTCGAGCCGGTGAAGGCGATCTTGTCGACGTCGCCGTGCTCCACAATGGACGCGCCGATGTCGCCGGCGCCCGGCAGGATGTTGACGACGCCCGGCGGCAGCTCCGCCTGCTGGCAGATCTCCGCGAAGACCAGCGCGGTCAACGGTGTCGTCTCGGCCGGCTTCAGCACGACCGTGTTGCCGGTGGCCAGCGCCGGCGCGATCTTCCAGGCCAGCATCAGCAGCGGGAAGTTCCACGGGATGATCTGGCCCGCGACGCCGAGCGGCCGCGGATTGGGGCCGTAGCCCGCGTACTCCAGCTTGTCCGCCCAGCCCGCGTGGTAGAAGAAGTGCGCCGCCGCGGTCGGGACGTCGGAGTCGCGCGACTCCTTGATCGGCTTGCCGTTGTCGAGGCTCTCCAGCACCGCCAGCTCGCGCGAGCGTTCCTGGATCAGCCGCGCGATGCGGAACAGGTACTTCGCGCGCTCGGTGCCCGGCATCTTCGACCAGACACCGTTGTACGCCTTGCGCGCGGCCTTCACGGCAGTGTCCACATCGGACTTCGACGCGGTGCCGACCTCGGCGAGGACCTCTTCGGTGGCCGGGTTGATCGTCTTGAGGGGCTCACCCGAGCCGTCGACGAATTCGCCGTTGACGAACGGCTTGTAGGAGTCCTTGAGGTTCGCGATGGCGCGCGACTCCGGCGCCGGTGCGTACTCGAAAACAGGCATCAGTCCACCGTCACGTAGTCGGGGCCGCTGTAGTGGCCGTCCACCTGGGTGCGGCGCTGCAGCAGCAGGTCGTTGAGCAGGCTGGACGCGCCGAAGCGGAACAGGTCCGGGACCAGCCACTGCTCGCCGGCGACCTCGTGCACGGCGACGAGGTACTTGATCGCGTCCTTCGTGGTCCGGATGCCGCCGGCGGGCTTCACGCCGCGCAGCTCGCCGGTCTGCGCGTGCCAGTCGTGGACGGCCTGCAGCATGATGTGGGTGACCGGCAGCGTCGCCGCGGGGGAGACCTTGCCGGTGGAGGTCTTGATGAAGTCACCGCCGGCCAGCAGCGCCAGCCACGACGCGCGCCGCACGTTGTCGTAGGTCGCCAGCTCGCCGGTCTCGAGGATGACCTTGAGGTGGGCGTCGCCGCAGGCGGCCTTGATGGCCTGGATCTCTTCGAAGACGGCCATGTAGCGGCCTTCGAGGAAGGCGCCGCGGTCGATCACCATGTCGACCTCGTGCGCGCCCGCGTCGACGGCGATCTTGGTGTCGGCCAGCTTGATCTCACGGCTGGTGCGCCCGGCGGGGAAGCCGGTGGCGACGCTCGCGACGTGCACGCCGCTCGTGCCGAGCGCTTCGACGGCGGTCTCGACCATGTCCGGGTACACGCAGACGGCGGCGACGCGCGGGGTGTCCTGGCGTTCCGGGTCGGGGCGGACGGCCTTCGCGGCCAGCGCCCGGACCTTGCCGCGGGTGTCGGCGCCCTCCAGCGTGGTCAGGTCGACCATGGAGATGGCGGTGTCGATGGCCCACCGCTTGGCGTCCTTCTTGATGCTGCGCGTGCCGAGGCCCGCCGCGCGCTGCTCGACGCCGACCTGGTCGACACCGGGCAGCCCGAGCAGGAAGCGGCGCAGGCTCGCGTCGTCGCGAGTCGCGTCCGCCAGCGGTGCCGGGGTGGCCGGCGCCGCTGACGTGCTGGTCGTGGCTGTCATGCGCCTGAGTCTAGGCGGCGGGTACGACAGTGCGAGCCCCCATCGGCTGTGACGCTGGGTGCCGAATGCGTCACAAATTCGAGGTCAGTCCTTCTCGATCCGCGGCGGATCCACCCGCTGAGCCGGCCGCCGGTACACCACGACCCCACCCCAAAACCCCAGCCCGTTGATCTTCACCGTCGGGGCCGTCGGCGGCGCGGGCGGGGCTCCCGACTTGTCCTCCAGCACAAAACCGCCCATGAAACCGATGCCCGTCACGTCGACGTTGATGTCGTCCGGGACCGTGATCTGGATGCCGCCCATGATCGCGATGGCCGTGATCGTGCAGTGCTTGTCCGCGAACCTCGCCTGGCGCAGGTCGATTTCCGCGCCGCCCCAGAATGCGAAGCTCGTGTGTTGCGGGGGCAGGACCCAGCTGCCCTTGCGGACCGCCCCCGACATCACGCCGATCGACACCGGGGAGCCCGCGTAGCCGCCGATGCGCTGGTCCGGGAAGCCGAGCGCGCGGGACGTCGCCGGCTCGACCACGCCCGACGACGTGGGCAGGTCCTCCGTCACCGGTTTGAGGTCGCCGATGGTCTTCGCCGCGTAGACCGTCGACAGGCGCTCTTCGAGTTCGTTCACCGTGATCCGCCCTTCCGCGAGGGCGTTGTGCAGCACCTGGGCGACGCGTTCGCGGTCGGCGTCGGAGGCCCGCATCTGGTCGGGCGTCAGTTCGCTCACCCGGCGCAGCTTATCGGCGAAAACCACCCTCCGTGTCCACCTTCTGGAGGACACTGCTCCGATGGTGCGATTTCCCGACGGCGTCGAGGTCCGCGGCCGCGGGCTCGGCCGCCCGCGGCCCGACGGGCCCGAGCCGGATTTCGGGCTCTACCTGGGGACGAGCCGGCTGCGGCGCAAGCACGGCGGGGGCATCACCTGGCCGCACGAATGGGTCACCTGGCCCGACTTCCTGCTGCCGGCGAACCCGCGGGACGCCCGCGAAAAGATCAAGGCCCTCCACGAAAGAGCCAAGACCGAAACCGTCGAAGTCGCCTGTTACGGCGGCGCGGGTCGCACCGGCACCGTCATGGCCTGCCTCGCGATCCTGTCCGGCGTCCCGGCCGGTGAAGCCGTCGGCTGGGTACGCGAAAACTACAACGAACGAGCCGTCGAAACGCCCTGGCAGCGCGGCTGGGTGAAGAGCTTCGCGAAACAGCTAGATTGACCCGCATGGATGTGCACGTCGTCGACCACCCCCTCGCGAAGGCCCGGCTCTCCACGATGCGCGACGCGCGCACCGACAGCGCCGCGTTCCGGGCCGCGCTGCACGAGCTGACCGTCATGCTGGTCTACGAAGCCACGCGCGACGTCCCGGTGAAGACCGAGCGGATCCACACGCCGGTCGCGCGCACCGACGGCTTCAAGCTGGCGAAGCCGCCGCTGCTGGTGCCGGTGCTGCGGGCCGGGCTGGGCATGGCCGACCAGGCGCACAAGCTGATCCCGGACGCGCAGATGGGCTTCGTCGGCCTCGCGCGCGACGAGGAGACGCTCAAGCCGACGCCGTACCTCGAGTCGCTGCCGGAATCGCTGTCCGACCGGCCGGTGCTGGTGCTCGACCCGATGCTCGCCACCGGCGGCTCGATGGAGTACACGATCCGGCTGCTCACCGACCGCGGCGCCGACGACGTCACGGCCATCTGCGCGCTTGCCGCGCCGGAAGGCCTGGCGCACCTGGAAAAGACCGGGCTGCCGGTCCGCGTCGTCACCGCCAGCATCGACGAGCGCCTCAACGACTCGGGCTTCATCGTGCCGGGTCTCGGCGACGCCGGTGACCGCCAGTACGGCGCCGTCTAAGCCTTGCCGGTCCTGAAGTGGCGGTGGATCGCCGTGACCGCCGTCGCGGTCGCGGCCGTCACCGCCGGGCTGCTGTGGCTGTTCCTCGCCTGGTCCGGGGAGCCGACCGCGCCGGTGCGCATCGACGCGGTCAAGACGGCGTTCGGCGTCGGCGCGGGCGCGGGCGGCGTGTTCGCGCTGTGGCTCGCGACGCGCCGCCAGCGCACCCTCGAACTCCAGCTGGCCGAGTCCACCCGCGTCGCCGGCGTGACCGAGCGGGACCTGGAGGAGCGGCGGGTCACCGAGCTGTACACGAAGGCCGTCGAACAGCTCGGCAGCGACAAGGCGCCGGTGCGGCTCGGCGGGCTGTACGCGCTGGAGCGGCTCGGGCAGGACAACCCGAAGCAGCGCCAGACGATCGTCAACGTCCTGTGCGCCTACCTGCGGATGCCCTTCGACGGCCCGAAGGAAGGCCTGAAGGGCACCTCCGCCGAGCGCGGGCCCGTCGACTACGACGAGAGCGAGCTGCAGGTCCGCCTGGCCGCGCAGGAACTGCTCAAGACCCACCTGACCCACGGCGAACCCGGGTACTGGGCCGGGATGGCGGTCGACCTGCAGCGGGCCACCCTCGTCGACTTCCGGCTGAGCGGCTGCACCCTGGCCGCCGCGGACTTCAGCCGGGCGAGGTTCGTCGGCGCGGTGCACATCCGCGGCACGACCTTCACCCGGCGGGCGGGGTTCTACGGCGCGGAGTTCACCTCGGCCGGCAACTTCGACCGGTCGGTCTTCGAGGAGGGCGCGTTCTTCAGCTTGGCGCGCTTCGGCGCGACCGCCCGGTTCACCCGCGTCCGCTCGGGCGGCCGGTTCGAGTTCACCCGCGCGCGGTTCGAGGGCGAAGCCGACTTCGAGGGCGGGGAGCACGAGGAGCTCGACCTGACCGGCGCCCAGTTCCCGCAGGACGATTAGCAACGTCCCGCCCGGTGCCGGCCACTGAAGGGTGTGACCAGCCATACGACGGGGGTACCGGTGGGTGATCGGGCCCTGTGGGACCGGGCGGCCGAAGGCGACGAAACGGCTTTCGGCGAGCTCTTCGAGCGGCACGCGGAAGCCGTCTGGAACCACGCCTACCGGCTGACGGGCTCGTGGGCCGCCGCCGAAGACCTGACCTCGAACACCTTCCTGACCGCCGGGCGCCGCCGGGCCGACGTCACGCTCGTGCGGGACAGCGCGTTGCCCTGGCTCTACACCGTGGCCGGCAACGCCGCCCGCGACGAGTACCGCGGGGCGAAACGGCGGCGGCTGCTGCTCCGGAAGACCCCGG
>NZ_JAAGNB010001366.1:0-19263 GCF_010550475.1 Amycolatopsis sp. SID8362 | reverse complement strand
CTGCGCGCGCTGACGACCCGGCGCCGCATGCTGCTGGACGAGGAGATCCCGGCCGCCGTCGCGGCGGCGGACCAGGCCCGCCTGGCGCTGCGCGAGGCGGACGCGGTCGAGGCGCGGGTGGTCCCGCAGCTGGAGCGCGCCGAACGGGCGTGGCACGACCTGCAGGTCCGCCTGCGTACCCGCATCACCGACGCGCTGGGCTCGAACGCGCTCCTCCCGACGTGGTTCAGCCACGCACTGGGCGTCGCCCCGCCCACCGGAACGACGGGCGACACCTGGCTCCGCACGGCGGCGTCGGTGCTGGCGTACCGGGTGACGTTCAAGGTCACGGACCCGGCTTTGCCGCTGGGACCACCGGCCGGCGAGGGTGCGGACACGACGGAACGGCGGTGGACCTGGCGCGCCCGCCTGGAGTCCGACCTGGACGACCTCGCGCTGTAGGTGGTCGGGTTGTCGTGAGTGTTTGGTCGGGTTCTAACCCGACTGAACACTCACGAGGCCTTCACCGGCGTTGGTCAGTGCGCAGGGCGGTCTCCAGCTGTCGGTGCAGTTCGCCCAGGCGGGTGCGGCCCGGCTTGCCGGGCGGGAAGCGGCGCAGCAGGGCGGGAACCTCCGGCGGAGCCTGGGAGAGCGCCCACCGGATCTCCGCCTCCGCGTCGCCGCCGTCCAGCTCGCACGCCATGGCGGCCTGCTGCGCCGGGCCGACGATGTGCTTCACCTGGTGCGGGGACTCCAGCGGGTGCAGGTAAGCGGCCCCGGCCGCCCCGACCGCGGCTCGCGCGGCCGCCGACGCGACCGGATCGGACGTCTCGCCCGCCGCCGCGAGGGCGGCCCAAGCCGTGGTGCGCAAGATCTTCGTGCGCGGGTCACCGGCCGCGAACGCCTCCGCCGCGGTGATCGCCTCGCGGGGACGCGGGTCGCCGGGGATCCGGGCTTCGTACCGGGGCAGGGCCCGCGAGGCGCAGGCCGCCGCCCAGCTCGTCAGCGCGCGGAGTTCGGGAAGGGTCAGCTCCATGTGGGTGAAGCGTATCCTTGAAGTCCCAGTTGAGACTTTCAGACGGTCGCGGGCCGCCGGAGGGACTGGCGGCGCAGGCGGTTGAACAGCTTCGCGTTGTTCAGCGCGAACACCCCCACCGTCGCCCCGTCGCGCTGCCAGGTCGCCACGAAGGACGAGGACGACGGGTCGCCGTCGACGTAGGACAGCGTGTCGTCCGGACGCGGGTGCCCGGCCAGCTGCAATCGCCCCGCATACTGGTCCGACCAGACGTACCCGCTCGGTTCGTACGTCCGCGAGGTCCGCCCGGCCAGCAGGTTGGCCACCGCGACCGGGGCCTGCTCCGACGCGTTCGTCCAGTGCTCGTGCCGCCGTCCGCCGTAGCGGGCCACGTCGCCCACCGCCACCACCTGGGGCAGCGCCGTGACCAGGCCCTCGTCCGTGTGGACGCCGTTGCCGACCGCCACCCCGGAGCCGGCCAGCCACTCCGTCGCCGGGGTCATGCCGACGCCGGTGACGACCACGTCGGCCGGAACCAACGACCCGTCGGCCAGTTCGACGCCCGCCGGGGAAAGGCCCGAAATCTGAACCCCGCAGCGCAGGTCCGTGCCGTGCTCGGCATGCAGGCGGGCGCACACCGCGGCCAGCGAGGGGCCCAATACCGGCGCGAGCGGCGCGGCGAGCGCCTCCAGCACGACCACGTCGAGACCCAGCGACCGGCACGTCGAGGCCACCTCGGCGCCGATGAACCCGGCCCCGACCACGGCCACCCGCACCCCGGGCACCAGAGCCGCGCGCAGGGCGACGGCGTCGTCGAGGGTCCGCAGCACGAACGCGTTCTCGAAGCCCGGCAGCGTGCGTGCCCGGCCGCCGGTGGCGATGACGACGCCGTCCGCGTGCACCGAGCCGCCGTCGGACAGCAGCACTCGACGCGCCGCGGGCTCCAGCGCCGTCGCGCGCACGCCGAGCCGGAAGTCCAGGGCCAGCGAGGCGAGGTCGCCGGCGTCGAGCAGCTCCAGCGACGCGGCGGAAGCCGTTCCGGCGAGGAAGCCCTTGGACAGCGGCGGCCGGTCGTAGGGCAGGTGCGGCTCCTCGCCGATGAGCACGATCCCGCCGTCGTAGCCCTGCGCGCGCAGCTCCTGCGCGGCGCGGACCCCGGCGAGCGAGGCCCCGACGACGGCGACCCGCTTCACGCCGCGTCCTCGCCGGCCACGCCCTGGACGTAGACGACCCCGTCGTCGACGAGGACGGGGTAGGTGCGCACCGGCTCCTTCGCCGGCAGGCAGGTCGGCATGCCCGTGCGCAGGTCGAACAGCGCCGCGTGCAGCGGGCACTCGACGAAGCAGCCTTCGAGCCAGCCGTCGGCGAGGGAGGCGTCCTGGTGGGTGCACGTGTCGTCGATGGCGTACAGCTCCCCGGCCTCGGTGTGGAACACCGCGATGGCGGGAACCCCGGGGATCCGGACGGACTCACCGGGGGGCAGCTCGTCCACCGTGCACGCGCGAATCATGACGCCTCCGTTGTGTTGCGCATGGGGGAACATCAACTGTGATACGCAACAAAGTCTGAGACCCGTGGCGGGCGCCGTCAAGGGGGTACGCCCCGGTAGTTTTTCGTTATCCGGTAACGGATAACCCGGGCGCGCCGAACGCCCGTACCGAGGATGGCGGTACGGGCGTTCCGGCGTCCGGACTACTTCGCGGCGGTTTCGCCGTGCCGGTAGAACGGCAGCTTGACCGGGGCGAGCGGGGTGTTGCCGAGGATCAGGTCGGCGGCCTTCTCGGCGGTCATCATCACCGGCGCGTAGATGTTGCCGTTGGTGATGTAGGGCATCACCGACGCGTCGACCACGCGCAGGCCCTCGGTGCCGTGCACGCGCATGGTCTGCGGGTCGACGACGGACTTCTCGTCCACGCCCATCTTGGCCGTGCACGACGGGTGCAGCGCGGTCTCGGCGTCCTTGGCGACCCAGTCGAGGATCTCCTCGTCCGTCTCGACCGACGGTCCCGGCGAGATCTCCCCGCCGTTGTACGGGTCGAGCGCGGACTGGTTGAGGATCTTCCGCGCCACCCGCACGGCCTCGACCCATTCCTTCCGGTCGGTCTCGGTCGACAGGTAGTTGAACTTGATCGCCGGGTGCTGCCGCGGGTCGGTCGAGGTGATCTTCACCGAGCCGCGCGTGTCGGCGTACATCGGGCCGACGTGCACTTGGTAGCCGTGGCCGCCGGTGGGCGACGAACCGTCGTAGCGGATCGCCACCGGCAGGAAGTGGAACATCAGGTTCGGGTACTTCACCTCGTCGTTGGACCGGACGAACCCGCCGCCCTCGAAGTGGTTGGTCGCGGCCGGCCCGGACCGCAGGAACAGCCACTGCGCGCCGATGTAGGGCCGCTTCCACTTCGCCAGCGACGGCTGCATCGACACCGGCTGCTTGCAGGCGTACTGGATGTACACCTCCAGGTGGTCCTGCAGGTTCTCGCCGACGCCCGGCAGGTCCTTGACGACGTCGATGCCGAGCTTCTCCAGGTCCGCGGCGTTGCCGACGCCGGACAGCTGGAGCAGCTGCGGGCTGTTGATCGCGCCGCCGCAGAGGATGATCTCCTTGCCGTACACCTCACCCGGCGCGTTGCGGCCCTGCGCGTACTCGACGCCGATCGCGCGCGTGCCGTCGAAGAGGATCTGCGACACGAACGCGTGGGTCTTCACCGTGAGGTTCGGCCGGTCCATCACCGGGTGCAGGTACGCACCCGCGGCGGACAGCCGCCGTCCTTTCCGGACGTTCCGGTCGAAGGCCGCGAAGCCTTCCTGCCGGTAGCCGTTGACGTCGTCGGTGCGCGGGTAGCCCGCCTGCTCGGCGGCGTCGAAGAAGGCCTGGAACAACGGGTTCGATGCTGGGCCGCGCTCGAGTTCGAGGGGCCCGTCGTGGCCGCGCCACTGGCCGTCCGGCGCGTCGGCGAGGCAGTTTTCCATGCGGTTGAAGTACGGCAGGCAGTGCGCGTAGTCCCAAGTGGACATCCCGGGGTCGGCGCCCCAGCGTTCGTAGTCCATCGGGTTGCCGCGCTGGAAGATCATCCCGTTGATGCTGGACGACCCGCCGAGCACCTTGCCGCGCGCGTGGTAGATGCGACGGCGGTTCATGTACGGCTCGGGTTCGCTGCGGTAGCCCCAGTCGTAGAACTTCGACCCGATCGGGAACGTCAGCGCGGCCGGCATGTGGATGAAGACGTCCCACTTGTAGTCGGACCGGCCCGCCTCCAGGACGAGGACCTTGTTCGACGGGTCGGCCGAGAGCCGGTTCGCCAGCGCGCAGCCCGCCGAGCCACCGCCGACGATGACGAAGTCGTAGGTTTCGGAACTCATGGCGCCTCCTAGCCGGGCAGGGTGTCCGGTGCGTTGTCGGGCATGTGCTCGGGGCTCGTGTGCGACGAACCCCAGGTGCGGCGCCGGATGTAGAGCATGATCGCACCGATGACCGCGATCAGCCCGGTGACGATCACCGCGCCCCACTGGAAGTACCAGTGGTCGTCGCCGTAGACCTCGGCGCGCGGCCAGATCAGGTTCACCGTCATCGCGGCGCCGTAGAGCACCGCCACCAGGTTCACCAGCGTGCCCCAGCGGCCCAGCTTGAAGTACGGGCCGTGCCCGGGGCGCGGCCACTGCCCGCGCAGGCGGCGCAGCAGCATCGGGCCGGTGACCATCAGGTAGGGGATGTAGAACAGGATGATCGCGGTCGAGGTCAGGATGAAGAACGCCCGCTGGTTGCCGAGGTTGATCAGCAGCACCACGACGGTGAGGCCGCCGGTGATCAGCGCCGGCAGGATCGGCGTCTTCGAGCGCGGCGACACCTTCGCCATCGCGCGGCTGAACGGCAGGCGGCCGTCGCGGGCCATCGCCCACGTCATCCGGATGGCCGCGGTCTGCACGGCCAGGCAGCACACGGTGATCGCGATCGCCGAGCAGATCAGGAAGGCGTCGCCGAGTCCCTCGCCGAGGGTGCTCTTGAGCAGGTACGGCATGCCGGACGTGCTCAGCTCGTCGGCGTTGATGTCGCCGACGGCCATCATGCCGACCAGCATCACCAGGCCGCCGACGATGAACGACGCCGTGATCGCCCGCAGGATCGCGCGCGGGGCGTGCTTGCGCGGCTGGGTGGTTTCTTCGGCGAGCGAGCCCGCCGTGTCGAAGCCGTAGAAGACGTACGCGCTCATCAGCGACGCCACCAGGAACGCCCCGAGGTACCCGAGTGAGTGACCGTCGCCCGTGCCGTGCGTCTGCAGGACGACCTGCGGGCCGCGCTTGATGTGCACGGCCAGCGCGATGATCAGCAGGATGACCGCGGACAGCTCCACCGCGACGCCGAAGTTGTTGATCTTCGCCATCAGCTTGACGCCGATGACGTTCACGATCGTGGCGAACACGACCAGCACCAGCGCCAGGATGATGGCGTTCTGCGCGCCACCCGGGGTCGACGTCAGCCCGGCGTCGGAGTCGCTGCCGACGAGCTGGAACACGGTCGAGACCTGCGGCAGGATGATCTGGTAGGCGACCGCGACGGCGCCGGCCGTGACGATCGCGCCGATGATCA
Source organism: Amycolatopsis sp. SID8362 (assembly GCF_010550475.1). NCBI lineage: Bacteria > Bacillati > Actinomycetota > Actinomycetes > Pseudonocardiales > Pseudonocardiaceae > Amycolatopsis > Amycolatopsis sp. SID8362. Next base: position 13,684 of record NZ_JAAGNB010001366.1, on the reverse strand, counting down.
TGATCCAGCCGGCCAGCCACGACGTCGCGGGTTTCGCGATCTGTTTGGCCCACTGGTAAACGGACCCGGCCAGCGGGAACTGGCCGGCGAGCTCGGCGAAGCACAGCGCGACCGCGAGCTGGCCGAGGAAGACCAGCGGCCAGGTCCAGATGAACGCCGGCCCGCCCGAGGCGAAGCCGAAGAAGAAGAGCTGGAACACGCCGGTCATGATCGAGATGTAGGAGAACCCGGCGGCGAAGCTGGAGAAGGAGCCCAGGGAGCGTTCGAGTTCCTGGCGGTAGCCGAACTTTTCCAGGTCGGAGCTGTCGTCCGGCGCGGCGTTCGGCTTTTCCTGTGTGGTCATCGTGGCGTCCTCACGTGGTGGGAGTCATCCCTTGAACCAGTGCTGCGGAACGGGATCGATGTTCTGGTAGACGTGCTTGCTCTCCTGGTACTCCGCCAGCCCGGACGGTCCGAGCTCGCGGCCGATGCCGGATCTCCCGTACCCGCCCCACTCCGCCTGCGGCAGGTACGGGTGGTAGTCGTTGATCCACACGGTGCCGTGGCGCAGGGCCCCGGCGACGCGCTGGGCGCGGGACGCGTCCGACGTCCACACGGCTCCGGCGAGCCCGTACTCGGTGTCGTTGGCCAGCGCGATCGCGTCGGCCTCGTCGGCGAAGCGTTCCACGGTGACGACCGGGCCGAAGACCTCTTCCCGGACGACCGCCATGTCCCTGGTGCAGTCGGAAAACACCGTCGGGCGCAGGAAAAAGCCCTTTTCGTACCGCGCTCCTTCGGGCCGCTTGCCGCCCGCCCGGAGCGTCGCGCCTTCCCGGAGAGCGCTTTCGATGTAGCCCTCGACCTTGGCGCGGTGCTGCGCCGAGACGAGCGGACCGGTCTCGGTTTCCGGGTCGAGACCGTCGCCGACGCGGATCTTGTCGGCGCGTGCGGCGAGGTCCGCGACGAACCGGTCATGGATCTCATCCTGGACGATCAGGCGCGCGCCCGCCGAGCAGACCTGTCCCGAATGGACGAACGCGGCCATCAGCGCGTAGTCCAGCGCGGTGTCGTAGTCGGCGTCGGCGAACACCACGTTCGGGTTCTTGCCGCCGAGTTCGAGGGCGACCCGCCGAACGCCCTTTGCGGCGGCGGTCATGATCTTCTCGCCGGTCGCGTAGCCGCCGGTGAAGGAGACCAGGTCCACGGCCGGGTGCTCGACCATCGCCGCGCCGACGTGCCCCGGCCCGAGCAGCAGGTTGACCACGCCGGCCGGCGCGCCGGCCTCTTCCAGCAGGGCGACGAGCTTGATGGTGGTCAGCGGGGTGACCTCGCTGGGCTTGAGCACCACGGTGTTGCCCGCGGCGAGGGCGGGCGCGACCTTCCAGGACATCTGCAGCAGCGGGTAGTTCCACGGCGCGATCAGCGCGCAGACGCCGACGGGCTCGTGCACGATCCGGCTGACGACGCTCGCGCTGCCCGCGTCGACCAGCCGCCCGGCGTCCTTGTCCGCGAGGTCGGCGTAGTAGCGGAAGACGTTCGTGACGTCGTCGATGTCGATGCGGCCTTCGCCCAGCGTCTTGCCGGTGTCGAGGCTCTCGGTGCGGGCCAGTTCCTCGCGGTCGCGGACCAGGAGGTCGGCCGTCTTGCGCAGCAGTGCGCTGCGTTCGCCGGCGGTCGTGCGGCGCCACGGGCCCTCGTCGAAGGCCCGGCGAGCGGCGCGGACGGCGGCGCCGACCTCTTCCTGGCCGGCTTCGGCGACGGTCTCGATGACCTCGCCGGTGGCGGGGTTCAGCACGTCGGACCGCGTTCCGGCCGCGGCGTCCGCCCAGTTCCCGTCGATGTACAGGTCTTTCATGCGGCCCTTCCCGGATCGGTAGTGGCTGCTCGGTGCCTGGAGTGCGTACATTTGTACGCGAAGTGTGTACAGATGTCCACAAGGGGGCTCGATGGTGAACAGCGAACCCGGCGCGACGCGGCGCCGCGGTCCGAACGACCCCGAACGGCGCGCGCGGATCGCCAAGGCGGCGATCGAGGTGGTCGCGCAGCGGGGGATCGACGGGGTCACGCACCGGTCGGTGGCGGCGGCGGCGGGCGTCCCGCTCGGCTCGACGACCTACCACTTCGCGACGCTGGACGACCTCCTGGAGGTCGCCCTGCACGAGGCCGCCGAGAAGAACGTCCACGCGCTGAAGGAGTGGGAGTCCGCGCTCCCGCCGGACGCCGACTTCGCCGCGGCGCTCGCCGACCTGGTGATGGGCTACATCAACGAGCAGTACCGCGACACCGTCGTCGAGTACGACCTGTACGTCGCGGCGCTGCACCGGCCCGCGCTGCGCAAGGCGAGCGCGGCGTGGGACAAAGCGCTCATCGCGTTCTTCGGCTCGCGGACCGACCCGCTCACCGGCCGGCTGCTGGCGGGTTTGTTCTGCGGCCTGCTGATGCAGGCGGCGCTGGCCGACCCGCGCCCGACCCGCGCGGAGATCGAAACACTGTTCCGGCGGGCGATCGAGGGACCGTCGGCCCGAACTTGTTGACACGGATCCCGGGCGGCAGTCACTCTGTTCCGGAGTGAGCAACAAGACGCGTTCTGCGCAACTCCCGAACTGATCCGCGGAGAGGACCACGCCGGTGACCGCAATCGATCTCCCGCCGAGCCTGCTCGCCACGTTGCCCGGCAGCTCCTACACCGACCCCGCGATCTTCGCGCTGGAACAGGCGAAGATCTTCGAGGCGGACTGGTTCTGCGCCGTGCGCAGCGCCGACCTCGCCGGGCCGGGGGCGTTCGAGACCGTCCAGGTCGGCAAGGAGAGCGTCCTCGTTTCCCGGGGCCGCGACGGCAAGCTCAACGCGTTCCTCAACGTCTGCCGCCACCGCGGCGCCCGGCTCTGCACGGCCGAGAGCGGCACGGTCAAGCGCGCTTTCCAGTGCCCGTACCACGCCTGGACGTACGGCCTCGACGGCAAGCTCGTCGCCGCGCCGAACCTCACCGGGATGCCGGACGTCGACCGGACCGAGTTCGGCCTCACGAAGGTGCACCTGCGCGAGTGGCTCGGCTACGCCTGGGTCTGCCTGGCCGACGAGCCGCCGTCGTTCGAGGAGACCGTCGTCGGCGCCGTCACCGAACGCCTCGGTGGCCCGACCGAGATCGACGCCTACGGGATCGACGGCCTCGCGCTCGGCAAGCGCATCGAGTACGACGTGAAGGCGAACTGGAAGCAGATCATCGAGAACTTCATGGAGTGCTACCACTGCGCGACGATCCACCCGGAGCTCACCGAGGTGCTCCCGGAGTTCGCCGACGGGTACGCCGCGCAGTACTACGTCGGCCACGGCGCCGAGTTCGGCGGCGAGATCAAGGGCTTCACGATCGACGGCAGCGAGGGTGTCGACCGGCTGCCCGGCGTCACCGAAGCCCAGGACCGCAAGTACTACGCGATCACCATCAAGCCGGGCGTCTTCGTCAACCTGGTGCCGGACCACGTCATCTTCCACCGGATGTTCCCGCTGGCGCCGGACCGGACGCTGGTGCGCTGCGACTGGCTGTACCTGCCGGAGGTGGTCGAGTCCGGGCGCGACCTGACCCGCTCGGTCGAGCTGTTCCACCGCGTCAACCTGCAGGACTTCGAGGCGTGCGAACGCTGCCAGCTCGCGATGGACTCGCGCTCCTACGTCAACGGCGGCGTGCTCGTGCCCAGCGAGCACCACATCGGCGCGTTCCACGACTGGGTCCGGGCGAGGCTGGCTTAGATCAGCGCCCGGATGGCGGCCTCGAACCCGGCGACGTGCTCGAGCGTCAACGCGGCGGCCTTCTCGGCGTCGCCCTCGATGATCGCGGTGAGGAGCGGGACGTGCTCGTCGACGTGGCCGGCCATCCCGGACAGCCGGGGCACGAACACGCACCAGATACGGGTCGCGAGGTTGTCGTACCGGATAAGCGTGTCCTCGAGGTACGGGTTGTGCACGCACCGGTAGATGGCCCGGTGCAGCGCGAGGTCGGTGCGCAGCAGCTCGGCGTTGTCCCCGCTCGGGACCCCGGCGTCGAGTTGCGCGCGCAGCTCGGTCAGCGTCTCCCGGTCGGCCGCGGTCGCCCGCTCGGCCGCGGCGGCCGTCGCCATCGGCTCCAGCGTGCGCCGGACCTCGGAGATGTGCGCGAGATCGGAGATGTTGACGTCGGTGGCGAACGTCCCGCGCCGCGGGTAGGCGACGACCAGCCGTTCGGACTCCAGGCGTTTCAGTGCCTCGCGGATCGGCGTGCGGCCCATGCCGAGCGCGGTGCCGAGCTCCTCCTCGTTGATCGGGGAGCCCGGCGGGATGTCGAGCATGACCAGGCGATCACGGACGAAGAGGTACGCCTGTTCGGCCAGCGAGGGGGGATTGACCTGCGGGTGCATGGCGCTTAGCCTACATCGACGATTGATATATCAGAAGTCGACCACGGAAGGTTTCGCGATGCTCAATCACTCCCTGGCCGACTACGACCCGGCGGTGGCCGAAGCGATCGGCGCCGAGCTGCGCCGGCAGCAGTCGACGCTGGAGATGATCGCCTCCGAGAACTTCGCGCCGCTCAGCGTGCTGCAGGCCCAAGGCTCGGTGCTCACCAACAAGTACGCCGAGGGCTACCCGGGACGGCGCTACTACGGCGGCTGCGAGCACGTCGACGTCCTCGAGCAGCTCGCCATCGACCGCGTGAAGGCGTTGTTCGGCGCCGGGTTCGCGAACGTCCAGCCGCACTCCGGCGCCCAGGCCAACGCGGCCGCGATGGCGGCCTTGCTGAAGCCCGGCGACAAGATCCTCGGCCTCTCGCTGGCCCACGGCGGCCACCTGACGCACGGCATGCGGATCAACTTCTCCGGCCTGCTCTACGACGTCGCCGCGTACGAAGTGTCCGAAAAGGACTACCGCGTCGACATGGCGGAAGTGGCCAGGCTCGCGAAGGAACACCAGCCGAAGCTGATCATCGCCGGCTGGTCGGCCTACCCGCGGCAGCTCGACTTCGCGCGCTTCCGCGAGATCGCCGACGAGGCCGGCGCGTACCTGATGGTCGACATGGCGCACTTCGCCGGCCTGGTCGCCGCCGGGCTGCACCCGTCGCCGGTGCCGCACGCGCACGTCACGACGACGACCACGCACAAGACCCTCGGCGGCCCGCGCGGCGGCGTCGTGCTGACGAACGACGCGGCGCTGGCGAAGAAGGTCAATTCGGCGGTTTTCCCCGGTCAGCAGGGTGGCCCGCTCGAACACGTCATCGCCGCCAAGGCCGTCGCGTTCAAGATGGCGGCCGAGCCGGAGTTCGCCGAACGCCAGCAGCGGACCCTGCGCGGCGCCAAGATCCTCGCCGAGCGGCTCCTGGAGGCCGGGATCGACGTCCTGACCGGCGGCACCGACGTCCACCTGGTGCTGGTCGACCTGCGGAACTCCGAGCTGGACGGCAAGCAGGCCGAGGACCGGCTGCACGAGGTCGGCATCACCGTCAACCGCAACGCCGTCCCGTTCGACCCGCGTCCGCCGATGGTGACGTCCGGCCTGCGGATCGGCACTCCCGCCCTGGCCACCCGCGGCTTCGGCGACGCGGAGTTCCGCGAGGCCGCCGACGTCATCGCCGAAGCGCTCACGCCCGGCTACGACGTCGAGAAGCTGCGCGCCCGCGTCACCGCGCTCGCCGAAGCGTTCCCGCTGTACCCCGGGGAGGAGACCCGATGACCGACCTGCCGGAGCACCCGGACTTCCTCTGGCGCGACCCCGAGCCCCGCAAGACCTACGACGTCGTCATCGTCGGTGGCGGCGGGCACGGCCTCGCCACCGCGTACTACCTGGCCAAGCAGGGCATCACGAACGTGGCCGTGCTGGAAAAGGGCTGGCTCGCGGGCGGCAACATGGCCCGCAACACCACGATCATCCGGTCCAACTACCTCTGGGACGAGAGTTCCGGCATCTACGAGCACTCCCTCAAGCTTTGGGAAGGGCTCGAAGAAGATCTCGGCTACCCGATCCTGTTCAGCCAGCGCGGGGTGCTGAACCTCGCGCACAGCCTGCAGGACGTCCGCGACAGCGTCCGCCGCGTCGAGGCCAACAAGCTCAACGGCATCGACGCCGAATGGGTGGACGCCGACGGTGTCAAGGAAATCTGCCCGATCGTCAACACCTCCCCGGACGTGCGCTACCCGGTGCTGGGCGCGACCTACCAGCCGCGCGCGGGCATCGCGAAGCACGACTACGTGGCCTGGGGTTTCGCCCGCGCCGCGCACGAAATGGGCGTCGACCTGATCCAGAACTGCGAGGTCACCGGGATCTCCACAGTGGACGGCCGGGTCACGGGTGTCGAGACGTCCCGGGGCCGGATCGCCGCGGGCAAGGTCGCGCTGTGCGCCGCCGGGCACACGTCGGTGCTGGCCCGCATGGTCGGGCTGGACCTGCCGCTGAACTCGCACCCGTTGCAGGCCTTGGTGTCCGAGCTGCTGGAGCCGATCCACCCGACGGTCGTCATGTCGAACGCCGTGCACGTCTACGTTTCCCAGGCGCACAAGGGCGAACTCGTGATGGGCGCGGGCATCGACAGCTACAACGGCTACGGCCAGCGCGGCTCGTTCCACATCATCGAGGAGCAGATGGCGGCCGCGCTGGAGCTGTTCCCGGTGTTCGCGCGGGCGCACCTGCTACGGACGTGGGCCGGGATCGTCGACGTCAGCCCGGACGCGTCGCCGATCGTCGGCCTGACGCCGGTGGAGAACCTGTTCCTCAACTGCGGCTGGGGCACCGGCGGCTTCAAGGCCACACCCGGCGTCGGCGACGTCTTCGCGGCGACCATCGCGCGGGGCAAGCCGCACGAGTACGCCGAACCCTTCAGCCTCGACCGGTTCACCACCGGCGCCCTCGTCGACGAGCACGGCGCCGCCGCCGTCGCGCATTAGGAGTCCTGCCATGCAGCTGATCCCCTGCCCCTGGTGCGGGCCGCGCGAGGAAGCCGAGTTCCACTACGGCGGCCAGGCGCACGTCGCCTACCCCGCGGACCCGTCGGCACTGTCCGATGAGGAATGGGCGAAGTTCGTCTTCTTCCGCGAGAACCCGAGCGGCCCGTTCGCCGAGCGCTGGAGCCATTCCGCGGGTTGCCGCCGGTGGTTCAACGCCGTTCGCGACACCCGCACCCACGACCTGAAGGCGGTCTACCGCCTCGACGAGCCCAGGCCGGTGATCCCGTGACCCGACTGTCCGGCGTCCCCCTCAAGTTCACCTTCGACGGCCGCGAGCTGACCGGTTTCCTCGGCGACACGCTGGCTTCCGCGTTGCTGGCCAACGGCATCCACCGGGTCGCGACCAGCATCAAGTACGGCAGGCCGCGCGGCATCGTCGGCGCCGGCGTCGAGGATTCCAACGCGCTGGTCCAGATCGAGGCGCCGTTCCCGGAGCCGATGCTGTCCGCGACGACCGTCGAGCTGTACGACGGCCTGGTCGCCCGCGGCCTGTCCGGCCAAGGCCGCCTTTCCACCGAACCGGACCCCGCGCGGTACGACGCCAAGCACGCCCACTGCGACGTCCTGGTGATCGGCGCCGGACCCGCCGGTCGCGCCGCCGCGGCCGCCGCGTCGGGCCGGGTCCTGCTGGTCGGCGACCAACCGGACGGCGAGGCACCCGAAGGCGTCCGGTTCCTCTCGCGCACCACGGCGTTCGGCGTCTACGACGACGGGTTCGTGCTCGCCCTGGAACGCCGGGGCGAGCCCACGGCGCCCGAACGCATCTCGCGGCAGCGGGTCTGGCGGATCCGGGCGAAGCGGATCGTCATCGCGACCGGTGCGCACGAACGGCCGATCGTCTTCCCGGACAACGACCGCCCCGGCATCATGCTGGCTTCGGCGGCCCGCACGTACTTGAACCGCTACGGCGTCCTGGCCGGCAAGCGCGTGGTCGTGTTCACCACCAACGACTCCGCGTACGAGGCTGCTTCCGATCTGGCGCGGGCGGGGGCGGAGATCGTGCGCATCGTCGACGCCCGCGAGGGGTACGGCGTCATCGGCACCGACGGCGACGAGCACGTCACCGCCGCCCACGTCGCTCCGCTGGGGTCGCTTTCGGGGGAGCGGGTGCCGTGCGACCTGCTGCTCGTGTCCGGCGGCTGGAACCCCGCCGTGCACCTCTACAGCCAGGCCCGCGGCACCCTGCGCTATTCGCCGGAACTCGGCTCCTACGTCCCGGCGGGTGACCTGCCGAACGTGAGCGTCGTGGGCGCGGCGGCGGGCGAGGGGCTGCCGGAGACCAAGGTGCTCTGGCAGGTGCCCGCCCCGGAGTCCGAAGTGGACACCCGGTTCGTCGACCAGCAACGGGACGCCACGGTGTCCGACGTCCTGCGCGCCACCGGCGCCGGGCTGACCTCGCTGGAGCACGTCAAGCGGTACACGACCATCGGGACCGCGCACGACCAGGGCAAGACGTCCGGCATGCTCGCCGCCGGCATCACCGCCGAAGCCCTCGGCGCCGACCTCGCCGACCGGCGGCCGACGACGTTCCGCCCGCCCTACACGCCGGTCTCGTTCGCCGCGCTGGCCGGCCGGAACCGCGGCGAGCTGCACGACCCCGTGCGCGTCACCACGATCCACCCGTGGCACGTCGAGCACGGCGCCGAGTTCGAGAACGTCGGGCAGTGGAAGCGCCCGTGGTACTACCCCCGGACCGGCGAGTCGATGGCCGACGCCGTCCGGCGCGAATGCCGCGCGGCCCGCAACGACGTCGCGGTGATGGACGGGTCCACGTTGGGCAAGATCGACGTCCAGGGCCCGGACGCCGGCTGGTTCCTCGACATGCTCTACACGAACATGATGAGCAACCTGCGCGTCGGTCGCATTCGCTACGGCGTGATGTGCGGCGTCGACGGCATGGTGATCGACGACGGCACGGTCATCCGCGTCGGCGAGGAGCGCTTCCTGGTCACCACGACGACCGGCAACGCGGCCATGGTGCTCGAGTGGATGGAGGAGTGGCTCCAGACGGAGTGGCCGCACCTGAAGGTGTTTGCCACCTCGGTCACCGAGCACTGGACGACGATCCCGCTGGTCGGCCCGCGCTCGCGGGAAGTCCTCGGCCGCCTGGCGCCGGACCTCGACGTCTCCAACGAGGCCTTCGGGTTCATGACCTGGCAGGACGCCGAGGTCGCCGGTCTCCAGGCGCGGGTCTGCCGGATCAGCTTCTCCGGCGAACTGGCCTACGAGATCAACGTCCCTTCGTGGCACGGGCCGGCGCTCTGGAAGTCCATAGTGGACCAAGGAGCCACGCCGTACGGCACCGAGACCATGCACGTCCTGCGCGCCGAGAAGGGCTACCCGATCATCGGGCAGGACACCGACGGCACGGTCACCCCGCAGGACCTCGGCATGTCCTGGGCGGTGTCCAAGAAGAAGGCCGACTTCATCGGCAAGCGCTCCTTCGCCCGCGCCGAGAACAACCGCCCGGACCGCAAGCAGTTCGTCGGCCTGCTGCCGGTCGATCCGTTCGTGCTGCTGCCGGAAGGATCGCAGATCATCGAATCGGAGACCGTGCCGGAACCACCGGTGCGGATGCTCGGCCACGTCACCTCCAGCTACGACAGCGCCGTCCTCGGCCGCACCTTCGCCCTCGCGCTGGTGCGTTCGGGTCGCGAGCGGATCGGCGAAACGCTGTACGTCCCCGTCGGCGACGAGGTGGTTCCGGTGACCGTGACCGAATCCGTCCTCTTCGACAAGGAAGGAGCCCGCCGTGACGGTTGACGCGGTCGACGAACCGTTCCGCACCCAGCTCACCGTCCGCCTCCGCGAAGGCGGCTCGCTCCTCGGCGTCCCCTTGCCGGGCCCGTGCACCTTCACCAGCGGCAACGGCGTCGACGTCCTCTGGATGGGCCCCGACGAGTACCTCGTCCTCGCCGAACCCGGCCGCCAGGCCGAACTGGAAGCGTCACTTTCACGTGAAAGCGACGCGGTCGTGGATGTCTCGGCGCAGCGCAACGTGGTGCGGCTGACCGGGTCGCACGCGGCCGACGTTCTCGCGCACGGGTGCTCGATCGACCTGGAGACGGCGGCGCCGGGTACCTGCGTGCAGACCTTGCTGGCGCGCACCGGGATCGTGCTCATGGTCCGGGAAGAAGGGTTCACGATCCTGGTGCGACAGTCCTTTTCGGACTACTTCAAGGCCTGGCTGGCCGACGCGAGTCTGGAGTACGTCTCGTGACCTTCACCCTGACGCTCAAGTGCCCGGAACGCGCGGGAATCGTCCACGCCGTCACGACGTTCCTGGTGGGGCAGGGCTGCGACATCGTCGAGCACCAGCAGTTCGACGACGACGTCCGCGGCTCGCTCTTCCTGCGCACGTCGTTCACCTGCGCCAGACCGGCCACAGTGGACGACCTGACCCGCGCGTTCGCGCCGGTGGCCGGGGACTTCGGCATGGAGTTCGGCTTCTCCGACGGCACGCCACCGCGGATCCTCGTGATGGTGTCGAAGTTCGGGCACTGCCTCAACGACCTGCTCTTCCGCTGGCGCGCGGGCGGCCTCGGCGCGGAGATCGCCGTGGTCGTCTCGAACCACGAAGACCTGCGGCCGATGGCGGAGGCGGCCGGTGTCCCGTTCGTGCACGTCCCGGTCACCCCGGACACCAAGCCGGAGGCCGAGCAACGGCTGCTCGACCTGGTCGGGGAGTACGAAGCGGACCTGATCGTGCTCGCCCGGTACATGCAGGTGCTGTCCAACGAGCTGTGCCAGAAGCTCGAAGGCCGCGCGATCAACATCCACCACTCGTTCCTGCCCGGCTTCAAGGGCGCCAAGCCCTACCACCAGGCCTACGACCGCGGCGTCAAGTACGTCGGCGCCACCGCGCACTACGTCACGCCCGACCTCGACGAGGGCCCGATCATCGAGCAGGAGGTCCAGCGCGTCGACCACACGTACTCGCCGCGCGAGCTGGTGACCGTCGGCCGGGACGCCGAAGCCCTCGCCCTCTCCCGCGCGGTCCGCTGGCACTGCGAACACCGCGTCCTGCTCAACGGCAACAGCACCGTCGTCTTCCGTTAGGAGATCCGCCATGACCGCACCGAAGGTAGTGATCATCGGCGCCGGCATCGTCGGCGCGAACCTGGCCGACGAGCTGACCACCCGCGGCTGGTCCGACGTCACCGTGCTCGACCGCGGCCCGCTGCCACGCACCGGTGGGTCCACTTCGCACGCACCCGGCCTGGTGTTCCAGACCAACGCGTCCAAGGCGATGACGGACTTCGCGCGCTACACCGTGTCGAAACTGGAAGAGCTGGACTGCTTCCTCCAGGTCGGCGGCATGGAGGTCGCGACCACGCCGGCCCGCTGGGAGGACCTCAAGCGCAAGCACGGCTGGGCGACGTCGTGGGGCGTGCCCGGCTCGCTCATCGACGCCGGCGAGTGCGTCGAGCGCTGGCCGCTCTTGGACGGCTCGCAGATCTTCGGCGCCCTGCACACGCCGACCGACGGCCTGGCGCGAGCCGCGAAAGCCGTCGAGGTGCTCGCCGAGCGGGCCACCTCGCGGGGCGCGCGGTTCATCGGGTCCACGAAGGTGACCGACGTCCTGCAGGAGGGCGGGCGCGTCACCGGCGTCCGGACCGACCAGGGCGACTTCCCGGCCGACGTCGTCGTTTCGTGCGCGGGGTTCTGGGGCCGGGAGATCGGCGCGATGGCGGGCATGGACGTCCCGCTGCTGCCCCTGGCGCACCAGTACGCGAAGACCGGACAGGTCGCCGAGCTGGTGGGGCGCAACACCGAGGAGGTCGAGGCGAGCCTGCCGATCCTGCGCCACCAGGACCAGGACCTGTACTTCCGCGAGCACGTCGACCGGATCGGCATCGGCTCCTACGCGCACCGGCCGATGCCGGTCGAAGAGTCCACACTGGACCACTCGGTGACCGAAACGGCGATGCCGTCGATGCTGCCCTTCACCGAAGACGACTTCGCGCCGTCGTGGGAAGAGAGCAAGCTGCTGCTGCCCGCACTGCGCCAGACCAAGGTCGAAGAGGGCTTCAACGGGATCTTCTCCTTCACCCCGGACGGCCAGTCACTGGTTGGCGAATCCGCGGACGTCCGCGGGTTCTGGCTGGCCGAGGCGATCTGGGTGACGCACTCCGCGGGCATCGCGAAGGCGGTGGCCGAGCTGCTCGTCGACGGCCATTCCGAAGTGGACACCCACGACATCGACGTCCACCGCTTCGAAGAGGTCCAGCTCGCGCCGTCGTACGTGCGAGAAACCGCCCAGCAGAGCTTCGTCGAGGTCTATGACGTCCTGCACCCGTTGCAGCCCAAGCTTTCCCCGCGCGACCTGCGCGTGACGCCGTTCCACGCCCGGCAGCGCGAGCTGGGCGCGGTGTTCCTGGAGGCGGGCGGCTGGGAACGGCCGCACTGGTTCGAGGCCAACGCGCCACTGCTGAAGAAGCTCCCACACGACGCGCTCCCGCCGGCGCGGGACGCGTGGTCGGCGCAGTTCCACTCGCCGATCGCGGCGGCCGAGGCGTGGCAGACGCGCAACGGCGTCGCGCTGTACGACATGACCCCGTTGAAGCGCGTGGAGATCAGCGGTCCCGGGTCGCTGGAGTTCCTGCAGTCGCTGACGACCAACCAGCTCGACAAGTCGGTCGGCTCGGTGACCTACACGCTGATGCTCGACAACTCCGGCGGCATCCGCAGCGACGTCACCGTGGCGCGGCTCGAACCGGAGGTGTTCCAGGTCGGGATCAACGGGAACATCGACGTCGACCACTTCGTCAAGCACGCGCCGGCAGGTGTCCGGGTCCGGGACATCACCGGCGGGACGTGCTGCATCGGCGTCTGGGGACCGCTGGCGCGGGATCTCGTGCAGCCGTTGTCGCGCGAGGACTTTTCGCACGCCGGGCTGAAGTACTTCCGGGCACGGCACGCGCGGATCGCCGGGGTGCCGGTGGTCGCGATGCGACTGTCCTATGTGGGCGAACTCGGCTGGGAGATCTACACCAGCGCGGACAACGGCCTGCGGCTGTGGGACGCGCTGTGGGCGGCCGGGCAGTCCCTCGGTGTCATCGCGGCCGGCCGGGCGGCGTTCAACAGCCTGCGGCTGGAGAAGGGCTACCGGCTGTGGGGCACCGACATGACGACCGAGCACGACCCGTACGAGGCAGGCGTCGACTTCGCGGTGCGCCCGGCGAAGGGCGATTTCCTGGGCCGGGACGCGCTGGAGGGCCGGACGCCGTCGCGGCGGTTGCGGTGCCTGACGATCGACGACGGCCGCACGGTGGTGCTGGGCAAGGAACCGGTGTTCGTCGACGGCGTGGCTTCGGGCTACGTCACCAGCGCGGCGTACGGGTACACCGTGGGGCGGCCGATCGCCTACGCGTGGCTCCCGGCGTCGGCGGACATCGGCAGCAGCGTGGAGATCGAGTACTTCGGCCGCCGGGTCGCGGCCACCGTGGCCGCCGAGCCGCTGGTCGACCCCGGCATGGAACGGATCCGGCGGTGAACGATGCGTGACCAGATCATGAGCGACTACCTCAAGACCCTCGCGTCCGAGGCGTCCCCGGGCGGCGGCGCGACGGCGGCCCTGCACGTGGCACAGGCCGCGGCGCTGCTCTCAGCCGAGACGCTGAGCATGCACGCGCTGCGCCTGGCCGAGAAGGAGGCGCACGCGTCCCGGACGTTGAAACGCGCGCACCGGCTGCCGCCCGGCGAGCCGCGGGACCGCGCGCTGGCCGACGCCCGCC
>NZ_JAAGNB010001320.1:0-10915 GCF_010550475.1 Amycolatopsis sp. SID8362 | reverse complement strand
GCGTTCGGGCCGCTGCTGGCCGCGGTCCAGACCGGGCAGGCCGTGCGCTTCGAATACCGCCGCAGCGGCTCGCCCGAGCGCATCATGCGGACGCTCGAGCCGTGGGGCGTGGTGTCGTGGCGCGCCCGCTGGTACGTCGTCGGGCACGACCGCGACCGCGGCGCCACCCGCTGCTTCCGGCTCTCCCGCGTCACCGGCCAGGTCCGCACCGTCGGCAAGCCCGGCGAAGTGCGCCGTCCCGAGGGTGTCAACCTGCTCAAGCTCGTCACGGCCACCGGCGGCAGCGAGCCGTCCCCGGTCACCACCGCCCGGCTCTGGGTCGCCGACGGCCGCGCCGCCGGGGTCCGCCGCCGCGGCACCGTGGTCGGCCGGTCGACGATCGACGGGGAGGACGGCGACCTCGTCGAGATCGGCCTGCTCTACCCGGAGTCGGCGGCCGACTGGATCAGCGCGCAGGGCCCCGACGTCGTCGTGCTCGAACCGGACGTGCTGGCGAAGTCGGTCCAGGACCGGCTCGAAGCCGTCGTCGCCCGGCAGGTGAGCGCCCGGTGAGCGGGTCCACCGACCGGATGCCCCGGCTGCTCGCGCTCGTGCCGTACCTGCTGGCGCGGCCCGGCATCCGCATCGACGAGGCGGCGCACGACTTCGACGTCACGCCGAAGCAGCTGCGCAAGGACCTCGAGCTGCTGTGGATGTGCGGGCTGCCCGGCTACGGGCCCGGCGACCTGATCGACCTGTCCTTCGAGGGCGACACGATCGTCGTCACCCACGACGCCGGCATGAACCGCCCGCTGCGGCTCACCGGCGGCGAGGCGACCGCGCTGCTCGTGGCGCTGCGGGCGCTGGCCGAGACCCCGGGCGTGGTCGACGGTGACGCCGTCCGCCGCTCCATCGCCAAGATCGAGGCCGCGGCCGGGCAGGCCCAGCCGGCCGGCGTGGTCGTCGGCGGGGGAGTGCGCGAGGGCGAGAAGACCGCACGCACCCGCGAGGAGGTGGCACGAGCCCTTCAGGACGGGCGCGCGCTGCGGATCCGCTACTACACCGCGTCGAAGGACCAGATCACCGAGCGCACGGTCGACCCGATGCGGCTGCTGATCGTCCAGGCCGTCGGCTACCTGGAGGCCTGGTGCCGCCGCGCCGAGGGCGTCCGGCTGTTCCGGCTCGACCGGATCGACGAGCTGACCGTCCTCGGCGAGCCGTCGCGGCCGCCCGCGCACGCGCACCCGACCGACATCTCCGACGGTGTCTTCCGGGAACGTCCCGATCAGCGGGAAGCGGTGCTCGTCCTCGACCCGGACGCACGCTGGGTAGCCGAGTACTACCCCTGCGAGGAGCTCGACGAGCTCGAGGGCGGCCGGCTGCGGATCCGGATGCGCTACGCCGACCAGTCCTGGATGGTGCGCCTGGTGCTCGGCCAGGGCGGGGAAGTGCTGGTCGAGAGCCCGGCCGACCTCGCGTCCGAAGTCGGACGCCGGGCCGCCGACGCGGTGGCCCGAGCCCGTCACCTTCCGTCAACCTGTGACCACTAGGCTGGTGCGCGTGCCGTACCTGCCCACCGTCGTGCTCGCCGCGATCGGCCTGCTGCTGCTCATCGTCCTGCTGGTCCGGACCGTCAAGGTCTTGCGTGCCTTCCAGCGGACCGCAAGCATGGTGGCGGAGAACACCCAGGACCGGGCGGGGTTGCTCCGCGCCCGGTCGGCAGCGCTTCGCGTCGCGTTCGCGCAGCGCCGCCGGAAGCCGGAAAACCAGTAACATCCCTACCAGACGCAGATAGGAGGCCACCATGCTGAACGGATTGCAGCCGTGGCATTTGATCATCTTGGTGCTCGTCGTCGTGCTGCTGTTCGGGGCCAAGAGGCTTCCCGACGCGGCCCGGTCCATCGGCAAGTCCATGAAGATCTTCAAGGCCGAGACCAAGGACCTCACCGGCGACAAGGCCGCGGCGACGGAAGACGCCGAGCCCGCCGAGACGAAGCAGATCCCGGCCAAGCCCGCCGCACCCGCTTCGACCGACCAGCAGGTCGCCGACCTGCAGCGGCAGCTCGACGAGCTGAAGAAGCAGCAGGCCGCCGACCAGCCGCAGAAGAACGCCAGCTGAGCGGCTAGGCCACACCCGGTCCCCCGTCCACGGAGCGCGCCCGCAGCGGCGCGCTCCGGCGGACTCCACGAGAACGGAACAACCCGTGGCGGAATCCGCCTCCGGAAACGGTGACAGCCGCCGGTCGAAGCGGCGCAAGCGCAGCCGTCGCAGCAACCCCGACGGCACGATGACGCTCATCGAGCACATCTACGAGTTCCGCCGCCGTCTCGGCTTCGCGCTGCTCGCGGTCGTGATCGGCGGGATCCTCGGGTTCATCTGGTTCGGCACCAAGATCGGTCCGATCCCGTCGCTCGGCGACCTCGTCAAGGACCCGTACTGCGCCATCCCGCCGGAGCGGCGGCTCGACAGCGCCGCAGGGTGCCGGCTGCTGCAGACCGTGCCGTTCGAAGCCTTCATGACACAGCTGAAGGTCGGCATCGCGGCCGGTGCCGTGCTGCTCTCGCCGGCCTGGCTGTACCAGCTCTGGGCGTTCATCGCGCCGGGCCTGTACAGCAAGGAGCGCAAGTACGCGCTGACGTTCGTCGCGTTCGCGTCGGTGCTGTTCGCCGCGGGCGCCGTGCTCGCCTACATCCTCTTCCCGCACGCGCTGCAGCTGCTCATGGGCTTCGGGCAGGACGCGTTCGTCACCGCCCTCACGGCGGACAAGTACATCTCGTTCCTGCTGTCGCTGCTGATCATCTTCGGGATCAGCTTCGAGCTGCCGCTGCTGGTGGTGATGCTCAACCGCGTCGGCGTGGTCAAGTACGCGCAGCTGAAGAAGTGGCGCCGCGGCATCGTGTTCGCGCTGTTCGTCTTCGCCGCGTTCGCCACCCCCGGTTCCGACCCGTTCTCCATGCTCGGCCTCGCCGGCGCGCTCACCGTGCTGTTCGAGATCGCCGTGCAGATGGCGCGCTTCCACGACCGCAAGCTCGAAAAGGCCCGCGGCGACGAGGGCTGGGACAAGCTCGCCGACGACGAGGCCGCGCCGTTCGACTACACGCCGAGCACCATCGACGACGAGCCGTCCACCCCGACCGCGTCCGGCGGCCGGTCGAGCACCGACGACGTCACGTAGTGGGGATCCACGCCGCGCTCGCCGTGCACCCGGCCTCGGGGCACGGCGCCGCCGCCCGGATCGCCGACACGGTCGCGGAGCGGCTGCGTGCCGCCGTCGACCGCCTCGACGTGCTGGTCGCGAACTCCGTCGAGGAGTCCCGCGAGCTGATGCGGACCTCCCACAGCGCCGGTCTCGACGTCCTGGTCGTGCTCGGCGGTGACGGCGCCGCCCACCAGGGCGTCCAGTTCTGCGCCAACCACGACGTCGCGCTCGGCCTGGTCCCGGCGGGCACCGGCAACGACTTCGCGCGCGCCCTCGGCGTCCCGGCCGAGCCGCTGGCCGCGGTCGACGCGCTGGTGGCGGCCCTGAAATCGGGCGCGCGACGGCGGCTCGACCTCGGCCGGATCGGCGACACGTGGTTCGCGACGGTGCTGTGCGCCGGCTTCGACGCGAGCGTCAACGAACGCGCCAACCGGATGCGCTGGCCGGCCGGGCCCCGCCGCTACGACCTGGCGATCCTCGCCGAACTGGCGTCCTTCCGATCCCGCCCGGTGGTCGTCGACACCGGCACCGGCCGGATCGAGCTCGACGCGACCCTGATCGCGATCGGCAACACGCGCTACTACGGCGGCGGCGTCCCGATCTGCCCCACGGCCGACCCCGAGGACGGCGTCTTCGACGTCACGATCATCGGCCACGCCACCCGCCGCGGCCTGATGCGCATGCTCCCCGGCCTGCGCACGGGCAAGCACGTGACCCACCCGGCGGTCCGCACGCTGCGCGCCCGCTCGGTCGCCCTGACCGGCAACGACTGGCCCGCGTACGCCGACGGCGAGCCCCAGGGCACGGTCCCGGTGACGGTCGACTGCGTCCCGGGCGCCCTGACGGTGCTGGCCTAACGGTCGTAGCCACCCGCCCGAGCCACCAGCTGGCGGAAGTGGGCCGGGGTCAGCAGCCGTCCGGCGTCGGCGAAGTAGACCCCGCCGCAGCGGTGGCAGAACCACCCCTGCTCCCACACCTGCTGGGCCGCCGGAACACCCTTCCGCTGCCTCCGGTGCGCCCGCACGCGGCGGACGTAGAGCCAGACCAGCACGCCCGCGGCGAGGTACACCCCGAACGCCGGCAGTGAGAGCACCGCGAACCCCAGCGCCTTCGCGCCCTCGCCGCCGGGTGGTGGGTCGTCGGCGGCCGAGAACGGCAGCAGGAGGAAGCAGCTGCCGACCAGTGCCAGCAGGATGACCGCCGCCACCAGGCCGCCGTTGCGGCGCGGTGGGGGAAAGGGGTCGAGGGAGCGGGCGACCGCCGTGACCGAGACGCCGCTGACCTGGCTGCTCGTGTACACGACGCCGTCGCCGGCGGGGACGGCGACCGTCGGGCCCTGGCCGCGGTAGAAGGAGTGCCCGCCGTGGTAGACCGCCGGCACGTGTTGCACCTGGTCCAGCTGCCCGCAGCTCGGGCACGGTTCGGTCATCGGGACCTCCTTTCGCCGCTCCGACGCGCCCGCTCGCGATCCGGTTCCCGGGACCGAACCCGGTGTATAACGCCCTATACCGCGGGGCACGCCACGCCGTCGGTCACGCGGCGTGCGGAACGGCCGGGGGATGTGAAACCCTGACGACGTGGCCAGTAGCCCTTCTCCGTCCCCGGCCGAGGCCTATGCGGCCTCCTCGCGCCGCGGGAAGTACCCCCAGCTGACGCGCTTCGCCGCGGAGGCGTCCTTCGAGTTCGACGAGTTCCAGATCCGGGGGTGCGAAGCCCTCGAGGGCGGCCACGGCGTGCTCGTGTGCGCGCCCACCGGTGCGGGCAAGACAGTCGTCGGCGAATTCGCCGTGCACCTGGCGCTGGCCGAGGGCCGCAAGTGCTTCTACACGACGCCGATCAAGGCGTTGTCGAACCAGAAGTACGCCGATCTGGTCGCCCGCTACGGCGCCGACGCCGTCGGCCTGCTCACCGGCGACACCTCGATCAACGGCAACGCCCAGGTGGTCGTGATGACCACCGAGGTGCTGCGCAACATGCTCTACGCCGGCTCCTCGACGATCACCGACCTCGGGTACGTCGTCATGGACGAGGTCCACTACCTCGCCGACCGGTTCCGCGGCGCGGTCTGGGAAGAGGTGATCCTGCACCTGCCCGAGCACGTCCGCGTGGTCGGGCTGTCGGCCACCGTCAGCAACGCCGAGGAGTTCGGCGAATGGCTGGTCGAGGTCCGCGGGGACACGACGGTCGTCGTCGACGAGCACCGGCCGGTGCCGCTGTGGCAGCACATGCTGGTCGGGAACCGGCTGCTGGACCTGTTCGCGGGCGAGGACACCCACCTGCCCGGCGCGGAGCTGCGGATCAACCCGACCCTGCTGCGCCGCACCGAGGAGATCGGCCGCCAGTACGCGCCCGCCGGGTTCCGTGGTCCGCGTGGGCGGCGGGGCGCGCCGTCGCGGATGCCGCGGTTCCGGCCGCCGTCGCGGGTCGACGTCGTCGAGCAGCTGGACCGGGCCGGGCTGCTGCCCGCGATCGTGTTCATCTTCTCCCGTGCGGGATGTGACGCCGCCGTGGCGCAGTGCGTGCGGTCCGGGCTGCGGCTCAACGGCCCCGGGGAGGTCGAGGAGATCCGCCGGGTGATCGACGCGCGGACGTCGGAGCTGCCCGAGGGTGATCTGGGCGTGCTCGGCTACTGGGAGTGGCGGGAAGCCCTCGAACGCGGCATCGCCGGGCACCACGCGGGGCTGTTGCCGGCGTTCAAGGAGACCGTCGAGGAGCTGTTCGTCCGTGGCCTGGTGAAGGTCGTGTTCGCGACCGAGACGCTCGCGCTGGGCATCAACATGCCGGCTCGCACGGTCGTCCTCGAGCGCCTGGTGAAGTACAACGGCGAGGCGCACGTCGACCTGACGCCGGGGGAGTACACCCAGCTCACCGGCCGGGCCGGGCGGCGCGGCATCGACGTGGAGGGGCACGCGGTCGTCGCGTGGCAGCCCGGGGTCGACCCCAAGCAGGTCGCCGGGCTCGCCTCGACCCGGACCTACCCGCTGCGGTCGTCCTTCCGGCCCGGGTACAACATGGCCGTGAACCTGGTCGCGCAGGTCGGCGCGGCCGAGGCGCGGGAGCTGCTGGAGCAGTCGTTCGCGCAGTTCCAGGCCGACCGGTCGGTGGTCGGGACGGCGCGCCGGATCGAGCGGAACAAGGAAGCCCTGAAGGGGTACGCGACCGCGATCACCGGCGACTTCGACGAGATGCTCGAGTACGTCGAGCTGCGGGCGAAGATCTCGACGCGGGAGAAGGCGCTGTCGCGGCAGAACACCGCTGCGCGGCGGGCGGGGACCGCGGAGTCACTGGAGAAGCTGCGCAAGGGCGACGTGATCGCGGTGCCGGCGGGCCGTCGTGCCGGGCTGGCCGTGGTGGTGGACCCGGGGCTGGACCCGATCCGCGAGCCGCGTCCGGTCGTGGTGACCGAGGACCGCTGGTCCGGGCCGCTGTCGGTGGCGGACTTCCCGGCGCCGGTCGAGGCGCTGGGGCGGATCAAGCTGCCGAAGCACATCGAGCTGCGGTCGCCGAAGACCCGCCGGGACATCGCTTCGACGCTGCGCAACGCCGGGATTTCGTTGCCCGGCAGGCAGAAGCGGCGGTCCGGGGCGAACGAGGACGGTGAGCTGGCGGCGCTGCGGCGGGCCCTGCGCGCGCACCCGGGTCACGGGCTGGCCGAGCGCGAGGCGAACCTGCGCTGGGTCGAGCGGTACCAGCGGCTCACCGCGGAAACCCAGCAGCTGGAACGGAAGGTTGCGGCCACGACGCACTCGCTGGCGCGCGCGTTCGACCGGATCCTGGCGCTGCTGGGCGAACGCGGATATTTGGGCCCGGAGTCGGCCGGGGACGGGGAAGACCGCGTCACCGAGCACGGCCGGCGCCTGACCCGGCTCTACAGCGAGTCCGACCTGCTGGCCGCCGAGTGCATCCGGCACGGCGTGTGGCGCGGCCTCGGCCCGGCCGAGCTCGCCGCCGTCGTCTCCACGCTGGTCTTCGAGGCGCGCCGCGACACCGCGGGCGAGCCGCGGCTGCCCGGGGGCGCGGTGCCCGAGGCGTGGCAGGAGACCGTGCGGCTGTGGGTGGAGCTGACCGAGGACGAGCGGCGGCACCGCCTCGACCGGACCCGGGAGCCCGACGCCGGGTTCGCGTGGCCGGTTTACCGGTGGGCGCGCGGGGAGTCGCTGGAGAAGGTGCTCACGGCGGCCGAGGCGAACGGCCAGGAGCTGTCGGCGGGTGACTTCGTGCGCTGGTCGCGCCAGGTGATCGACCTGCTGGACCAGATCCGGGACGTGCTGGGGAAGGCGGATCCGGTGGGCGCGGCGGCGGCCGCGGCGGTGAAGGCGCTGCGTCGCGGTGTCGTGGCCGCGGGCGCCGCGTGAATTTCGCGTTAGCCCTGCTCCAGACGGGGCAAAGCGGTGAGCGTGGCCACGTGTGCTCGGGTCCGACCTGTGGTTGGATCGCGTGCGACACCGTGCGTACGCGGCTTTACGGCGGTTTCGGGGTGGAGAGCCAGTTGAGCGAAGCAGGCGGAGGCAGACGATGAGCACGCCGTATGGCGGCAACGACCCACAGCAGCCCCAGTACGGGCAGCAGCCGGGCGGCGCGTACCCGCCGAGCGGCCCGCAGGAGCAGCCCCAATGGGGCCAGCAGCCGCCGTCCTACGACCCGAACCAGCAGCAGTACGGCCAGTCGCAGCAGCCCCAGCAGTGGGGCCAGCAGCCCGGCGGGTACGGGCAGCAGCCGCCGCAGCAGCCGCAGTGGGGTCAGCAACCGCCGCCGTACGGGCAGCAGCCCGGTGGCGGGTACCCGCAGAGCGGTCCGCAGGCCCAGCCCCAGTACGGGCAGCAGCCGGGCGGGGCGTACCCGCAGAGCGGGCCCCAGGCGCAGCCGCAGTACGGCCAGCAGCCGCCGCCGGGGCAGTACGGCCAGCCACAGCAGCAGTACCCCGGCGCGCCGGAGGGCGAGCAGCAGGGGAAGTCGAAGAAGGGCCTGCTGATCGGCGTCGTCGCGCTGGTCGTGGTGCTGGCCGTCGTCGGAGTGCTCGGGTTCGTCGCGCCCGGGTTCTTCAAGACGCAGGTCTTCAACAACACCCAGATGCAGACCGACGTGCAGAAGCTGCTCACCGAGACGTACAAGATCGACGGCGTCACCGCGGTGACCTGCCCGGCCGAGCAGAAGGTCGAGGACGGCGCGAAGTTCGAGTGCACCGCCACGATCGCGGGCAAGCCGCAGCAGGTGCAGATCACGGTCAAGGGCGACGGCGGGAACTACGAGGTTTCCCCGCCCGCCACCAAGTAGCGCGCGCGAAGTCCGGCCGCCGGCGAATTCCGGTGGCCGGACTTCGCCGTTTCCGGAGATGATCCGGGGATGAGCGACTTCGAGATCCGGACGCTGCGCACCGACGAGCACCGCGCCGCGAGCGACCTGTTCCGCGACACCGTGCACGTCCGCCCGGCCACCGACGCCGAATGGGACCACTCCGGGCGTGCCTACCAGCCCGGCGGGGCGATCGGCGCGTTCGACCCGGAGCTCATCGGCACGGCCCGGTTCTTCGACGCCGAGCTGACCGTCCCGGGCGGGGCGCGGGTGCCGATGGCCGGCGTCACCGGCGTCGGTGTGCGCGCGGACCGGACCCGCCGTGGCGTGCTGCGCGCGATGATGACGGCCCAGCTGGAGGACTTCGCCGCGCGCGGGGTGGTGTGCGCGAACCTGCTGGCTTCCGAGGCGGGCATCTACGGCCGGTTCGGCTACGGCCTGGCGACGCGGAACCGCACCTACGGCGTCGACCGCGTGCGGGCCCGGCTGCGGCCGGACGCCCCCACCGGCGGCGAGATCGAGCTGCTGAACGCCGACCGGGCCTGGGAAGTCCTGCCCGGCATCTACGACCGCATCGGGCGCCGGCCGGGGATGATGTCCCGGCCGGAGGTGCTGTGGCGGCTCTACGAGGCCCAGTGCCGGCGCCGCAGCCAGCCGATGAAGGCGGTGGTGCACCAGGGTCCCGACGGGCCGGACGGGTTCGCCACCTACTTCGTCGAGGGCTTGGACGCGCACCCGTGGACCAAGGAGCTGGAGGTCCCGGACCTGTTCGCCGCCACGCCGGGCGCGTTCGCCGGGTTGTGGCGGTTCCTGCTCGGCGTGGACCTGGTGGACCGGATCGTCGCCGCGGAACGGCCGCTCGACGAGCCGATCGAGCTGCTGCTGGAGGACCACCGGCGGCTGACCGAAAACCGGGTCGGCGACGAGCACTGGATCCGGCTCGTCGACGTCCCGAAGGCGCTGGCCGCACGTGAATACGGGCCGGGCGAGCCGGTCGTCGTCGAAGTCACCGACCCGCTGCTACCCGACAACAGCGGTACCTACCGGATCACCCCGGACGGTGCCGAGCGCGCTGACGGGCCCGCCGCGCTCCGGCTCGACGTCACGACGCTGGCGATGCTGTACCTCGGCACCTGGAAGGCGTCGGCGCTGGCCGGCGTGGGCCGGATCGAGGTGCGGGACGCCGCCGCCCCGGCGGCCGCGGACGCGTTGTTCGGCACCCGCTCGGTGCCGTGGTGCGGCTCCCACTTCTAAACGAGGTGCCTCGGCGGGTGGCGGACGGCAAGATCGGGACCATGACCGCCTTCGACGTCCGCCCCGTCACCGAGGACGAGCGCCGCAGCACGTTCGACCTGCTCGGCCGTTCGCTGCACAGCAACCGCGTCAGCGACGACCTGTGGTCCCGCTTCGGGGTTTCGTGGCCGGCGGCGCACAAGTTCGGCGCGTTCGACGGCGGTACCCCGATCGGGATCGCGAGTTCCTTCGACACCGACCTCACGGTGCCCGGCGGCCGGGTGCTGCCGGCCGCCGCGGTTGACGGAGTCGGGGTGCGCGCCGACCGGACGCGCCGCGGCGTGCTGACCGAGCTGATGCGCGTCCAGCTGGCCGACGTCGCCGCGCGCGGGCTGCCGCTGGCCATGTTGCACGCCAGCGAGCCCACGATCTACGGCCGCTTCGGCTACGGCTCGGCGGCGCTGGGCAAGACGATCCACGTGGCGCGGCCCGCCGCCCGGCTGCACGACCGCGTGCCGCTCGCGGGGGACGTCCGGATGCTGACGCCGGAGGAGGCCGTGACGGAGATTCCCGGCCTGTACCACCGGATCGCGCGCCGCCCGGGCATGATCGGCCGGCCGCCGCTGTGGTGGCCGGTGATGCACGACCGGCTCGCCGGCCCGGACGGCGACCACGTCGTGGCCGTCCACAGTGGACCGGATGGGGACGACGGCTTCGTCGTCTACGAGACCGTGAGCCGCCGCTCCCTGGAGGCGCCGGACGAAGGCGCGGTGCTGAAGGTCCGCGACCTGCACGCCGGCGGCGCGGCCGCGCTGGCCGGTCTCTGGCGGTTCCTGCTGTCGGTCGACCTGGTCTCCGCGGTGCACGCCCGCCACCGCCCGGTGGACGAGCCGCTGTCGGCGATGCTGACCGACCACCGGCACGCGGCCACCCTCGCCGTCGAGGACGACCTGTGGCTGCGCCCGGTGGACGTCGCGGCGGTGCTGGCGGCGAGGACGTACCGGGCGGCCGAACCGGTGGTGCTGGCGGTGACCGACCGCCTGCTGCCCGCCAACACCGGCCACTACGAGGTCGGCCCGGACGGCGCCCGGCGGACCGGGGCCGCCGCGGACCTGACCCTCGACGTCGACACCCTCGGCATGCTGTACCTGGGGGAGTGGAGCGCCACGGCGCTGGCGCAGGCGGGCCGCGTCCAGGTCGGCGACCCGGCC
>NZ_JAAGNB010001267.1:0-10774 GCF_010550475.1 Amycolatopsis sp. SID8362 | reverse complement strand
GGCGGCGTCGAGGTGCGGCGCTACGGCCGCGATCGTCTCGGCCGACGGGCGTCCGTGGCAGGCGGCGACCACGGCGTCCGCGTCGAGCCCGTGGTCCACCGCCCAGGCGCGCCACGACCGCTCGACGGTGCTGCCGGATTCCACCAGCACGCCGTCGAGGTCGAACAGCACCGCCGCGCACGACAGCGCATCGGCCGGGGTGCTCATGCCGCCCTCGCCCCCTCGCGCGACTCGGCCAGCGCGGCGGCGCGGGTCGCGGCCATCGCCATCGCGACCTCGTCGTCGGTGACGTCGTCGGCGATGACCGTGCAGCCGTACTCGACGGGCAGCACGAACCGGATCTTCGAGTCGCGGATCTTCCGGATCTGGCCCAGCGCCGCGGTGACGGCACCCGGCTGCACCGAGCCCGGGAGGTCCAAAGTGGACGTCGGCAGCCCGCAGCGGTTCAGCAGGCCGACCAGCCGCGAGCGGTCGTCCTCGGCGAGCATCCCGCGCCGCACCGCGATTTCGGCGGCGATCGTCATGCCGTAGGCGACGGCCTCGCCGTGCAGCACCGGGCCGTAGCCGGTCACCGTCTCCACCGCGTGGCCGACGGTGTGCCCGAAGTTGAGCGGGCGCCGCAGGTCCACCTCGTACGGGTCCAGCTGGATCAGCTCGGACTTCACGACGCTCGCCGCGCGCACGATCTGCTCCAGCGCGGGCAGGTCGCGGTTGAGCGCCAGGTCGGCGTTCTCCTCGATGAGGTCGAACAGCGGGGGTGAGCCGATCACGCCCTTCTTGATGGCCTCCGCCAGCCCGGCCGCGATCTGCCTACGGTCCAGAGTGGACAGATACGCCACGTTCGAGACGACGGCCTTCGGCTGGTAGAACGCGCCGATGAGGTTCTTCGCGCTCGGGTGGTCGACGGCGACCTTGCCGCCGAGCGCCGCGTCGACCTGGCCGAGCAGCGTGGTCGGCACGTTGATGTAGGGCACGCCACGCATGTACGCGCTGGCGACCCAGCCGATGGTGTCGATGACCACGCCGCCGCCGACCGACAGGATGATGTCGCGGCGCGCGATGGACGTGCCGGCCAGCCAGTCGAGCATGCGGACCGCGGTGTCGATCGACTTGTTGGCCTCACCGGGCGGGAAGGACGTCATGGCGACGTCGATTCCCTGTGCCCGCAACGAGTTCGCGAGGCGCTCGGCGTGCAGCGCGGCGACCGTGTCGTCGGTGACGAGGGCGACCCGCCGGCCGTCGATCTGCTTGAGGAGGAACTTTTCCGCGCAGGGCTCGGCCTTGCAGACGAAGACGGAGTAGATGTCGTCGCGGCTGGCGGAGGCGGTGAACGGCTCGGTATCGTCCGCCGCGGGAATCGGTACCAGATGCGGACAACGCACGTGCTCGAGCATGTTTTGACTCCCCTTGAAGTCCTTGTTCGCGCAACCGCACCTTGCGGACCCGCGCGGTGTCCAAATCGTGGAACACCGTGCTCCGGCTGGTACTTTGTAGTCACCGGGATCGGGTTGCGGGCACCGCGGGCTGCGCCGTCGCTCATCGAACTCTCGCACCGGTCCTTGTCGTGCTCATCTCCGAGCGTGCCGCCTCGCTTAGCGTGCCCTCCTTGCCGGGATAGGCTTTTTCCCATGGAGCTGAGGATCTTCACCGAACCGCAGGAAGGGGCCGGCCACGGCGATTTGCTGCGCGTGGCCCGGCACGCCGAAGCGACCGGGTTCCCCGCGTTCTTCCGGTCCGACCACTACATGCGCACCGGAATCGCCGCGGCGCACCCCGGTCCGTCGGACGCGTGGGTCACGCTGGGCGCGCTGGCGCGGGAAACCAGCCGCATCCGGCTCGGCGTGCTGCTGAGCCCGGTGACGTTCCGGTACCCCGGCGCGCTGGCCGTCACCATCGCGCAGGTGGACGAAATGTCCGGTGGCCGCGTGGAATTCGGCATCGGCTCGGGCTGGTTCGAGGGCGAGCACCACGCCATCGGCGCGCCGTTCCCGACCAAGGGCGAGCGCGTGGACCGGCTGGGGGAGCAGCTGGAGATCCTCACCGGGCTGTGGGGCACGCCGGTCGGCGACACGTATTCGTTCGAGGGCAAGCACTACCGGATCGTCGACTCGCCGGCGCTGCCGAAGCCGGTGCAGGGCCCGCACCCGCCGATCATCATGGGCGGCAAGGGGCCGAAGCGGCTGCCCCGCCTGGTCGCCCGCTACGCCAACGAGTTCAACAACTCGCTGTGGGACGAGGAGAACACGGCGGCGCAGTTCGACCGCGTCCGCGCGGCCTGCGCCGAGATCGGCCGCGACCCCGCGGAGATCACGTTCTCGGTGGCGCAGACCATCTGCGTCGGCGCCGACGAGGCCACCGTCGCCGCACGCGCGGAGAAGATCGGCCGCACGGTCGAAGACCTGCGCGAGAAGACGCTAACCGGTTCGCCCGCCGAAGTCGTCGACAAGATCGGCCGGTGGCGCGAACGCACCGGGATCTCCCGGGTGTACCTCCAGGTCCTCGACCTGGCCGACCTGGACCACCTCGACCTGATCGCCGCGGAGGTCGTCCCGCAGGTCTAGCGGTTCGCCGAAAGGGGGCTTTCCTCGTCCGAGGGAAGCCCCCTTCTTTCGTGTGGTCACCCAGGGTGCCGAAGCGCATCCTTTTCGCTAACCGCACGACGCAAGATGCTGGTCAATCACCTGATCGGTTAATTTTCTCCTCTCAATTCTTGATTCGGCACTCAGTCGCGATCGCAGAGGAACGGCAGAAATGCTCAATGAGCGGCAGGTCACTGGTCGGAGAAAATTCCTCACTGGCGCAGTTCTCGGAGTCGGCGGGACGGCGCTGCTCGACACCGGTCTCCTCACCGGGGTGGCGGGAGCCGCCGAATCGACCGCGGCGGGTTCGGGTTACCCCGCCTCGGTCATCAGCCCCGCGGACCAGCAGTACCCGGACCTGGTGCGCGCCCTCAACGCCCGGTTCGTGGCGCACCCCGAGCGGGTCGCCGTCGTCGACGCGCCGTCGCAGATCGCGCCGCTGGTGAACGCGGCCGTGAGCGCGGGCAAGCGGATCACCGTCCGCGGTGGCGGCCACTGCTACGAGGACTTCGTCTACAGCGACGACACCCAGGTCATCCTCGACCTGAGCAGCATGAACCGCGTCTGCTACGACTCGCAGCTCAACGCGATCGCGATCGAATCCGGCGCGACGCTGCTGGACGTCTACGAGAAGCTGTACAAGACCTGGGGCGTCGTCATCCCCGGCGGGGTCTGCTACTCCGTCGGCGTCGGCGGGCACGTCGCCGGCGGCGGCTGGGGCTGGCTGGTCCGCCGCAACGGCCTGGTCGTGGACCACCTGTACGCCGTCGAGGTCGTCACGGTGAACGCCGCGGGCCGGGCCCAGACGGTCGTCGCCACCCGCGAGCCCGGCGACCCCAACCGCGAGCTCTGGTGGGCGCACACCGGCGGCGGTGGCGGCAACTTCGGCATCGTGACGCGGTACTTCTTCCGGTCGCCGGGCGCGACCGGCACCGATCCGCGCAAGCTGCTGCCCAAGCCGCCCGCGAAGACGAACTTCACCGTGGCCGGCTGGAACCTGAACAACCTGTCGGAGCAGCAGTTCTCGCGCCTGGTGCGGAACTACGGGCAGTGGCACATCGACAACAAGTCTCCGAGCAGCCCGGCCCGCGACCTGACCGGCGCCCTGTCGGTGAACCACAAGTCGAGCGGCTCGGTCACCGCGCTGGCGCAGCTCGACGTGTCGGTGCCGAACGCGCAGGCCATCATGGACAGCTTCATCGCCTACCTGGCCGACGGCGTGGCGCCGCCCGACTTCGTCGCCCCGCAGACGCTGCCGTGGCTGCAGTTCGTCGAGCTGACCGGGACCACCAACTCGGTCGCGAACGACCCGACGTCGCGCGCCAAGTACAAGGCGGCGTTCATGAAGGGCCTGTTCACCCCGGAGCAGACCGCGGCGATGTACAAGCACCTGACCCGCTCGGACATCAGCAACCCCAACATCAACATCATCTTCCAGCCCTACGGCGGCCAGGTTTCCGCGGTGCCCCAGGCGAACACGGCCATCCAGCACCGCGACGCCGCCTACCAGGTCCAGTGGTCCTCGGTGTGGAACGGCGCCGCCGGCGACGCCGCCAACATCGCCTGGGCGCGCGAGGTCTACGCCGAGGTCTACGCGGCCACCGGGGGCGTCCCGGTGCCGAACGACGTCTCGGACGGCTCGTACGTCAACCACTGCGACGCCGACCTGAGCGACCCGGCGTTCAACAAGTCGGCCTCGCCGTGGCACGAGCTGTACTACAAGGGCGCGTACCCGCGCCTGCAGGCTGTGAAGAAGAAGTACGACCCCCGCAACGTGTTCCGGCACCGCCAGTCGGTCGAGCTGCCGTCCTGACGCTCCGCACGAGAAAGGCCCCGGACCACCCGGTCCGGGGCCTTTCTCGTGGCGTGCTCAGCTCGCGATGTCGATGGGCCGGTCTTCGCCCGGCTCGATGGTCCGGATGACGCGGGCCGGCGCGCCCACGGCGACGACGTTCGCCGGGATGTCCTTCATCACCACGGAATTCGCGCCGATCACGGCGTTCTCGCCGATGGTGACGCCCGGGCCGACGATGCTGCCCGCCCCGAGCCAGACGTTGTCGCCGATGGTGATGGGCTTGCCGTAGCCCCACTTCGCGCGGCGCGACTCGGGCTCGATCGTGTGCCCGGCGGCCAGCAGCTGCGAGTACGACCCGAGCAGGACGTCCTCGCCGATGGTGATCTGCCCGACGTCGAGGAAGATGACGCCGAAGTTCGCGAAGCTGCGGGCCCCGATCTTGGTCTGGTAGCCGTAGTTGCAGTAGAACGGCGGGCGCAGGTAGGCGCCTTCGCCGAACTCGCCGAAGAGCTCTTCGCAGATCTGGCGGCGCCGTTCGCCTTCCAGCACGGAACTGCGGTTGTACTCCTCCAGCAGCAGCTGGGCGCGCCGGACCTCCTCGCTCAGGAGTTCCCCGTTGGCGAGGTGGTACTCGCCGGCCAGCATCAATTCCTTCATCGCGTGGTCATCAAGCTGCATGGCGACGCTCCTCGGGGTTCCGGTTCACCGTTCCACGGTGCCCGTGGGGCGGTGATCAGGACATCTCCCAGCGTGCCGATTCCCTTTCGTTCCGGCCGGAAATGCGGTGAGGTAGGGCAGGATGACTGTCGGCGAAGACGAGCGCGATCATCGTCGGAAAATCGCGAAAGGATGACAATGATACTCGTTACCGGCGGCCTGGGTTCGATCGGGTCGCACACCGCACGGGCGCTGCTCGACCTGGGCGAATCCGTCGTGCTCACGTCGCACCGGTCCACCGGGCTGCCGGAGTACCTCGCGAACGAGGCCGAGGGCCGGGTCGTGGTCGAGCCGCTGGACACCACGGACGAAGAAGCCTTCCTCGACATCGGCAAGCGCCACGAGATCACCGGCATCGTGCACCTCGCGGCGAGCTACTTCGCCACCCCCGACCCGGTCGAGTACCTCCGCGTCGAGACCCTCGGCCTGCTGAACGCCCTCAAGGCCGCGTCGGTCTGGGGCGTGCGCCGGTTCTCCGTCGCCAGCTCGATCGGCGTCTACGTCGGCGTGGACGACTCGGCCCCGTGGCGCGAGGACGCGGCCCTCCCGGTGCTGCCGCTGCCCCAGATCCTCCAGTTCAAGAAGACGGCGGAGCTGTTCTCGATCGCGGCCGCGGCCGCCGGCGGCTTCGAGCTCGTCAACCTGCGCATCGGCACGATCTGGGGGCCGCTGAGCCTGCCGGACTCGCCGTTCTTCGCGCTGCCCCGCCTGCTCAGCTCGGCCGTGCTGGGCGAGGACGCGGACCTGACCCCGCCGCGCCCGGACGCCTACGCCGAGGACGCCACGGACCTCTGCTACGTCAAGGACTGCGGCCGCGCGATCGCCCTGCTCATGACGGCGAAGCACCTGAACCACAACACGTACAACGTCTCGAGCGGGCGCCTGGTGCCCTACGCCGAGGTCGTCGACGAGATCAACAAGGCCGTCCCGGGCGCGAACATCACGCTCCCGCCGGGCCGCAGCCCGGAGCGCCCCTCGCCGAACTACCTCGACATCACCCGCCTGCGCGAGGACACCGGCTTCGAGCCGGAGTACGACTCCGCGCGCACGGTGCAGGACTACGTCGCCTGGCTGAAGACGCACGAGCGCTGAGTCCGTTTCGAAGGAGCCCCGGGCCGCCTGGCCCGGGGCTTTTTCCTGTGCCCACGCACGAAAAAACCCGGCCGGGTCCCGGCCGGGATTCTTCGGTGGCGGTTCGGCGGCCTCGTCAGGCCCGGTAGATCCCGTAGCCGTAGCCCGAGACGTGCAGCCCGGCGGCGTCGTAGCTGGTGCCCTCGCCGAGAACCAGCTCGCCGGGCGCCGTCACGTTCACGGTCTCCGACCGCAGCGCCGGGTTGACCACCACGGTGAACTCACCGCGGCGGTAGACGAACGGGTACCCGGCCCGCACGATCGAGACGCCCCCGCGGGTGCCCAGCGCGGGATTCGCCTTGCGCAGGGCGATGAGTTCGCGGACGAGGTTCAGGTTCGACCCAGGGTCCTCGCGCTGCGAGGCCACGTCCGGCCGCGTCGGCGACGGGTTCGCGGGCAGGTAGGTGACGTCCGGATCGGCCGCGTCCCACTGCATCGGCGTGCGCGAGCCCGCCCGGTTGAAGCCGTCCTCGAAGACCTGCAGCAAGCTGCCCTCGTGGTCGGGCAGGCCGGGCTGGTACTGCGTGCCGATCTCGTCGCCGTAGTAGATCGCCGGCAGCGTCGGCCAGGTCAGCAGGAACACCAGCGCGCTGCGCGCGTGCCGCGCCGTGCGCGAACCGGCCACCAGCCGCGGCCAGTCGTGGTTCGCGGTGGGCAGGATGACGTGCCCGCGGTCGCCGATCGACGCCGCCGTCGTCGCCCATTCGGCGAGGAACACGTCGATCGAGCCCTGGCCCGCCGCGTCGAAGTAGGCCGGCCGCGGGTCTTCCCAGGTCATGTCGTAGACCGCGCGGTTGTGGAACAGCGAACGGAACGCGCGGCTTTCCCCGTAGTGCATGAAGAAATCCGCGTCGAACCCGGCCGGGACGGCCAGCTTCGGGTCGTTCCACTCCGACAGCAGCACGGTCCCGGGGTGCGCGCGGTCGATCCACGCGCGCACGTCACGCCACAGCTTCGACGTCTCCACCAGGCCGGGGTCGTCCTTGATCAGGAACGGCGCCATGTCGACCCGGAACCCGGCGATGCCGTAGCCCATCCAGAAGTCCATGATGTCCCGGAGGGCCTGGCGGTTCGCCCGCGGCCCCTCGGCGTCCACCGGCTGGCGCCACGGCTCGGCCTCGTTCGGCCGCCCGTACCCGAAGTTCAGCGCGGGCTGCACGGGGAAGTAGTTCGGCAGGTAGAAACCTTCCCGGCTGCCCGGCGACGGCTGGAAGTTCGGCCCCTGCTCGGCGGCCCAGATGTACCGGTGGTCGTCCGGGTCGTTCGCGGAGGCGACGAACCACGGGTGTTCGTTGGAGGTGTGCCCGGGAACGAAGTCCAGCAGCACCCGGATCCCGTGCCTGCCCGCCGAGTCGACCAGCTTGAGCAGGTCGTCGTTGCTGCCGTACCGCGGGTCGACGCGGAAGTAGTCCGCGATGTCGTACCCCGCGTCGAACATGGGGGAGGCGAAGCAGGGGTTCAGCCAGACCGTGTTGACACCCAGCCACGCCAGGTAGTCGAATTTGGACTCGACGCCCCCGAGGTCGCCGATCCCGTCCCCGTTCGAGTCCGCGAAGCTCTGCGGATAGATCTGGTATAGGACCGCATCCGCCAACCAGTCAGCCATGCTTGCCAAGCTACAAGAACCGCCGGTCAGGCCGCGTATCCGAACGTGCGGGAAGGTTCGCGCGCGGCGGGCGCGGCGGCACGCAGATCGCCGAGAGCGGCCGTGCTCCCGGCGACCTGGTAAACGTTTTCTCCGGCGCGGGTCAGCGCTTGACGTTGTAGTGCAGGTGCAGCACGCGGTCGCCCTGGATGACGACGTCCGGGTCCTCGAGCAGGACGGTCCCGGAGTGGCTGCCGAAGTACCGCTTGCCTTCGCCGAAGACGACCGGCGCGACGTCCAGCGCGACCTCGTCCACGAGCCCGGCCGAGAACGCCTGCCCGGCCACGTCCCCCGCGGCCACGCAGACCAGCCCGTCACCGGCCAGCTTCTTGGCCAGGTTGATGCCGTTCTCGATCGAGTCGGCCGTGTGGAACGGCGCGTCGGGGAACCGGGCCAGCCACTCGTCCGGCAGCGGCCGGTGGGTGACGACCACGAGTTCGTCCGCGGAGGCCGGCTTGCCGGCCCAGCCGTCGAAGGTGTCGAAGAGGTGCCGTCCGATCACCGTGACCTTGATGGCGTCCCAGAAGGGCTGCACGTAGTCCGCGGACGCCTTGCTGACGTTGAACGACCACTCGTCGTTGGCGCGGATCGTGGTGTCGCCGTTCCCGTACCAGTCGAACAGCGGTCCGACGGAGTCATCGGGATAGGCGATGTAGCCGTCCAGCGAAACCACTGCGTGTACGACAACTCGGGCCATTGCATCCGCTCCTTGACTTCATCGGCGGCGCAGGACATTCCTGCGCCCGTTGGCGATGCTATCGAGCGGGCGGCGTCCCGCATCTCCCTAAGTGCTCTCCTCGGCCAGTTCGACGATGAGGCCTTCGGGCCCGCGGACGTAGCACATCCGGAAGATGTTTTCGTAGTTGACGATTTCGCCGACGGTGTCCAGACCTTTCGCCCGAATTAGCTCGATCGTGCGGTCGAGGTCCTCGACGATGTACGCGATGTGCCGGTACCCCAACCGGTTCACGACCGGCGCCGGAGCGGGCGCCGGGTCGACCGGGTGGTGGAACTTGGTCAGCTCGAGCTTCCCGCTGCCGTCCGGCGCGTTCACCATCACCATTTCCGCGTGCACGCCTTCGAGCCCGAGGATCCGATCGACCCATTCGTCTTCGATCCGCATCGGCGTCGCGACTTCGAAACCGAGATCGGCGAAGAAAGCCGTCACCGCTTCGAGGTCGTCGACGATCACGCCGACGTGCTCGAATCGCCGCACCCCGCCCACGATCAGGCCGCCGCCCGGATTCCCGGCCACGGCGACCGGCGGCCGGTGTGACCCAGGTGCGCGGTCAGCACGTCGGCGTCCGCCCCGACCTCCACGGCCGGCCCGAACATCCCGAGCGCCCGCGCTTCGGGCCCCACGAGTTCGAGGGCGAACTCCCGCGCCGTGGCGACGACCTCGGCGTCGGGCTCGTAGGCGACCCCGCCGCCGCTCGCCAGGTCCCAGCCGTGGGTGAGCACCTCGTTGATGCACATCAACGCGTGCACCGAGCCGGGCGTGTCCGCCCCGCCCTTGCCCTCGGTGAGCCGTTCGAGGGTGCCGGGCTCGGCGAAGACGGCGACGGACCGGTCGCCGACCGCCCGGATGGCGGCCGCGGGGTCCGCGCCGAGCCGGTCGGTGTACGCCAGCTGCGCCAGCCGCTCCGGCTGCGTTTCGGCGGGGTCCAGCGTCAGCCCGCTCGCGACGTGCGTCGTCAAGCCGACCATGCCCAGCATGTGGCTGCCGACCTGGCGCACCGACCACCGCGGGCACGGGCTCCGCCCGTCCCAGGCCGCCGGTTCGATGGCGGCCGCCACCTCCGCCGTCGTCCGGAAAGCGCGCTCGAGCAGTGTGGGCAGGTCCATGTCCGTCCTCTCGTCGCCGGCTTTCCTCCAATCTGGGACAAGATCACGCTGACGATCATCTTGTTGCGTGCGAAATTCCCGTTTGCCGTGGTCAGTGTCCGCAGGTGACGGTCAAGCGGCCTCCGCGGTGGGCGGCGCGATCTCTCCGGGTGGCGCGGCGGGCCCGCTCGGTGCCTGATCCGAACTGGACAGTGCGGCGCCGCCGGAAGGGACCGCGGCCGCCGGTGGTCCGGTGCCGGAATGCTCGGTGGCCGCGCGGAAGGCCAAGTGGCGCAGCTTCCTCAGGTGCCGCTGCACCAGACCGGCCCGGCGCGCGTCGTCGAAGATGGTGCGCGCGACGCCGTTCTCGCGCCGGCGGCGGTGGCGCGGGGTGGATCCGTGGTCCGCCACGATGGTGTCCTCCACAGGTCTGCCGGATCGGGCCGGCGTGTCGGTTTGACGCGGTTCATCGCTCGGTGTGACCGTTCGGTCGCGCGGGAGCACGACGGCCGGTTCACCGTCTGGGTAACAAGGTTGTCTCGACTGGAACTCGGCCCGGCTCCGTTGGGCCACCTGGCCGCTCGCACGGTGCGTCGTCCGGACCTTCGCGCGCTGCGGGGGAATGCGGGCGGCCACCGTCCATTGTGGGAGCACGATGTGGGGCCGATCACGTGGCCAGGGCACGTCGTGCGCAGCCGCGCACGACGTCTTCCCTGGTGGCGCCCCCGGCAGGACTCGAACCTGCGACCTAGAGATTAGAAGGCTCTTGCTCTATCCAGCTGAGCTACGAGGGCCCGCGCCGACGGCTGCTGCCGATCGTGCCGGTCGCCCGGCACCGGCAGCTTAGTCGTCGCCATTCTCTCGATCGTTCGACACCGGCGAATCGTTTCAGGTCTCGTTCGACGTAATTCCGGAGTCCGGTGGCGACACCGTCACTGCCCGCGATCCGACCCGTTCGGGGGAGGTGTCCGGACCACTCCCGTGCGACGGACATGTGCGGCGGGCTGCCGCCGGTAGGCCCCGTGGGCGCGCCGTGCCGCGGCGGCGCGCCCACGGGGTGGGGCCGCTGTCGGGGGAGCGGCC
>NZ_JAAGNB010001214.1:0-12350 GCF_010550475.1 Amycolatopsis sp. SID8362 | reverse complement strand
CCGCGGCCAGTGCCGGCTCGACACCGATCACGCGCGCCCGCGGGCAGCGGGCCTTGATCGCGGTGCCGACGCCGGCGGCCAGCCCGCCGCCGCTGATCGGGACGAGGACGACGTCGACCTCGGGCAGGTCTTCGGCGATCTCCAGGCCCGCGGTGCCCTGCCCGGCGATGATGGCCGCGTCGTCGAAGGGCGGGACGAGGGTCAGCCCGCGTTCGGCCGCCAGTTCACGCGCTTTCGCCTCGTGCTCGCCGATCGGCACCTCGATCACCTCGGCGCCGTACGCGCGGGTGGCCTCGACCTTGATCCGCGGCGCGACGTCCGGCACGACGATCACCGCGGGCACGCCGTACCGCTGCGCCGCGTACGCGACCGCCTGCGCGTGGTTGCCGCTCGAGTACGCGATGACACCGCGTTCGCGCGCGGCGTCGTCGAGTGCGCCGATCGCGTTGAACGCGCCGCGCACCTTGAACGCGCCGATCGGTTGCAGGCTTTCGGGTTTGAGCCACAGGGTGCCGCGGGGATCCCACGTCTGGAGCAGCAGGGGCGTGCGCACGGCGACACCTTCGACGCGCTTCGCGGCGGCCTCGATGTCGGAGATCGTCACCAGTTCCATGTGCCGAGTATGTCAAGAAATCGTTCGGTTGGGAGTGTCTATTGTGGACGGACAGAGTGGTGCTCCTCACGCCGTGGCAACGCGGGGAGTTCCTGGCGCGCCTTAACCGTTGGACAAGGGGAGAAGACGGACTACCGGATCGGGATCATGACGAAGGAGAAGGCGGCGGCTTCCGAAGGAAAGACGGAGGAGAAGCCGGGCTTGCGCATCGCGCAGGTGGCGGCGGCGGCACTCGCGGCGGTGACCGCGGCGCTGCTCGGTTCGACGCTCGGCGTGGCGGGCACGGTCGTCGGCGCCGGCGTGGCGAGCGTGGTGTCGACGGTCGGCGGCGAGCTGTACTTGCGCTCGCTGCAACGCACGCGGGAAGCGGCGCTCAAGGCGCGGCTGCTGGCGACGTCGGGGATCCGGCGGCGCGGCGCCGTCGTGCCGGGGGAAATCCCGATCACCGAACAACCCACGGTGCAGCTGGAGAAGCCGCCCGAGGAGGGGCCGTCGCGGCTGCGGAAACTGCGCTGGCCGTTGATCATCGGCACCAGCGTCGCGGCGTTCGCGGTGGCGATCCTGGCGATCGTCGGCTTCGAGTCGGCGACGGGCACCCAGATCGGCGGCGGCACGGGCAAGAGCATCGGCAAGGTCCTCGGCGGCGGCTCGGGTCACACCGACACCACGCCGTCGACGACACCCGCCACCGGCACGAACGACACCCAGGTGTCCCCGACGGAGCCGACCACGACCCCGTCGGGCACGTCGACGGCCCCGACGACCACGTCGGAGACGCCCACGACGACCCCGAGCACGTCGACGCAGCAGCCG
This sequence comes from Amycolatopsis sp. SID8362, assembly GCF_010550475.1. Lineage (NCBI taxonomy): Bacteria > Bacillati > Actinomycetota > Actinomycetes > Pseudonocardiales > Pseudonocardiaceae > Amycolatopsis > Amycolatopsis sp. SID8362. The sequence continues at coordinate 10,924 of NZ_JAAGNB010001214.1, read as the reverse complement.
TCGACCTCGGCCCCGGCCACCACCGCGCCCCCGACCAGCCAGGGCGCGGCGACCACGCCGACGCCGTAGGCCCGTCAGGCCAGACGGGCGCGGAGGGCGCGGGCGGCCGCCGTCGGGTCCTCGGCCTCGGTGATCGCGCGGACGACGACGATCCGGGACGCGCCGGCGTCCAGCACCGAAGGCAGCCGGTCGCCGTCGATGCCGCCGATCGCGAACCACGGCCGTTCCGGGGACCGGCCGGCCACCGCGCGCACCAGGTCGAGGCCCGGGGCGTGACGGCCCGGCTTCGTCGGCGTCGGCCAGCACGGGCCGGTGCAGAAGTAGTCCACGCCGGGCTCCGAAGCGGCGGCGAGGGCCTGGTCGAGGGAGTGCGTGGAGCGGCCGATCACGACGTCGTCGCCGAGGATGCGGCGGGCCAGCGGGACCGGGATGTCGTCCTGGCCCAGGTGGAGCACGTCCGCGCCGACCGCGAGCGCCACGTCGGCGCGGTCGTTCACCGACAGCAGCGCCCCGTGGCGCGCGCACGCTTCGGCCAGCACCTCCAGCGCTTTGATCTCGCCGGCGGCTTCCAGCGCGCCGGTCTTGTCGCGCAGCTGGATGACGTCGACGCCGCCGGCCAGCGCCGCGTCGGCGAAGTCGGCGAGGTCGCCGCGGGAAGTGCGGGCGTCCGTGCAGAGGTACAGGCGCGCGGAGTCGAGGCGGGCGCGGATCTTGTCACCGGAAAGGGCGGGCATAGCGGCGACCGTACCCGGCGAGCTAGGGTGGGGTGGTCCGCACGGGAGCCCGAGGCACGGGCTGAGAGGGAGCTGCCGCTCCGACCGTGGAACCTGATCCGGGTCATGCCGGCGCAGGGAGCGTGATTCCATGACGAACCTGGCAGTGGTGGGCGGCGGCGTGATCGGCCTGTCCGCGGCGTGGTGCGCCGCGAAGGCGGGCCACGACGTCACCGTCCACGATCCCGAGCCCGCCCGTGGCGGTGCGTCCTGGCTGGCCGGGGGCATGCTCGCCCCGGTCACCGAGGCCTGGCCCGGCGAAGAAGACGTGCTCAGCCTCGGCGAAGCGTCGCTGAAGCGCTGGCCCGGCTTCGCGAGCGACCTCGAGCAGGAAGGCGTCGACCCCGGCCTCGCCGGGCACGGGACGCTCGTCGTCGCGTTCGACAGCGCCGACGCCGGGCACCTCGACATCCTCGCCGGCTACCTGCACTCCATCGGCCGCGCGGCCGAACGCCTCACCGGCCGGGAGACCAAGCGGCTCGAACCCGGCGTCGGCTCCGTCCGAAGTGGACTCCACGTGCCCGGCGACCTGGCCGTGGACAACCGGAAACTGCTCAACGCGCTGTACGCCGCGTGCGTCAACCACGACGTCCGGTTCGTGCGCGAGCGCGTCGAAACGCCGCCGGACGCCGAAGCCGTCGTGCTCGCCGCGGGGGCGTGGACCGGGCGGCTGCACCCGCAGCTCGCGGGGGCCGTCCGGCCGCTCAAGGGCGAGATCCTGCGGCTGAAACCCCGCCGCGGCTGCCTGCCGCCGCCCGCGCGCACCGTGCGGGCCGTCGTCGAGGGACGGCCGATCTACCTCGTCCCGCGCGGCGACCAGGAGCTCGTTCTCGGCGCCACGCAGTACGAGGCCGGTTTCGACCGGGCCGTCACCGCGCGCGGCGTGCGCGAGCTGCTCGAAGGCGCCGAACGCGTCTTCCCCGCGCTCACCGAGTACGAGCTGGTCGAGACCGCCGCCGGCCTGCGGGCCGCGAGCCGGGACGTGCTGCCCTACATCGGGGTCCTGGACGACGGCGTCTTCGCCGCGACCGGCCACCACCGCAACGGCCTGCTGATGGCCCCCGTGACCGCGGCCGCCGTCGTCGCCTGGCTCGAGGGCGAAGCGCCGCCCGAAGGCGTCGAAGCGGCTTCGCCCGCCCGGCTGCACCAGAAGGAGCACGTGTGATGGAGATCAAGCTCAACGGCGAGTGGACCGAATTCCCGGACGACGCGACCGTCGCCGACGTCCTCGAGCACACCGGCGGGCCGCGGCCGGGGATCGCCGTCGCGGTCGACGGCGTCGTCGTCCGCCGCGCCGACTGGACGGCCACCCCCGTGCCCAAGGGCGCGGGCGTCGACGTGCTCACCGCAGTCCAGGGAGGCTGAAGTGGACGAAGAACCGCTGGTCATCGGCACCACCAAGCTGACGTCGCGGCTGATCATCGGCACCGGCGGCGCGGCCAACCTCGCCGTGCTCGAACGCGCGCTGGTCGCCTCCGGCACGGAGCTGACCACCGTCGCCATGCGGCGCGCCGACGCCGAGGGCGGCTCCGGCGTCCTCGAGCTCCTGAAGCGGCTCGGTATCGAGCTGCTGCCGAACACCGCGGGCTGCCGCACGGCCGCCGAAGCCGTGCTCACCGCGCAACTCGCCCGGGAAGCACTGGAAACCGACCTGATCAAGCTCGAGGTGCACGCCGACGACCGGACGCTGCTCCCGGACCCGATCGAGACCCTCGACGCGGCCGAACGGCTGGCGGCCGACGGGTTCACCGTGTTCGCCTACACGAACGACGACCCGGTGCTCGCGCTGCGCCTGGAGGAGGCGGGCTGCGCCGCGGTGATGCCACTGGGCGCGCCGATCGGCACCGGCCTCGGCATCCGGAATCCGCACAACATCGAACTGATCGTTTCGCGGGCGGGTGTCCCGGTGATCCTGGACGCCGGAATCGGCACGGCGTCCGACGCGACGCTGGCGATGGAGCTCGGCTGCGACGCCGTCCTGCTGTCCACCGCCGTCACCCGAGCGGCCGATCCAGAGCGGATGGCTTCGGCGATGCGTTCGGCCGTCAAGGCTGGTCACCTGGCTCGCGGCGCCGGCCGGGTGCCGCAGCGCTTCTGGGCGAAAGCTTCGAGTCCACCCCGGTGAACCGGAGTGCCTTCACGCCGAACGCGCACCTCGAACCCGTAAGGTGGACGGCACTTTCCGGCGCACCGGCGGCGGGGCAGGGCAGAAGGAGCCAGCCGTGACGAGCACATCGGTCCAGGACGTCTCGGGCAGGTTGTACCTGGCTGTCGGAAGGTTGTCCCGGTCACTGCGCCAGGCCGGTGTGCCGGGTCCGGGCCACGGCGCCATCTCGGCGCTGGCGACGCTGGTGAACTCCGGCCAGCTCCGCCTCGGCGACCTCGCGGCCAAGGAGGGCGTCGCCGCGGCGACGATGTCGCGGATCATCGCGTCCCTGGTCGAGGCCGGCTACGTCAGCCGCGAGTCCGACCCGGTCGACCGCCGGGCCTGGCTGGCGAAGGCGACCGAGGAGGGCGAGCGGCTCGTCTCCGGCGTCCGGTCGACCCGGGTGCAGGAGCTGAACCGCCGCCTCGACCGCCTCACGCCCGAACACCGCGAAGCCCTGACGGCGGCCATCCCGGCGCTCGAGGCCCTGATCGCGGACGACTGAGCTAGTCCGCGAGCCGGCGCGTGATCCGGTCGAACAGCTCCGTCAGCGGCTCGCCGACGTCGCGGCCGAACTCGGTCAGCCCGTAGGTGACCTGAGGCGGCGTCGTGGGCTCGACCCGCCGCCAGACCAGGCCGTCCGCCACCAGCGCGCGCAGGGACTGCGCGAGCATCTTCTCGCTGATGCCCTGGATGCTTTCCCGCAGCTCGAAGAACCTGAGATCGCTGCGCCGCAAGCAGATCAGCACCCAGATGCCCCACCGGCTGGTGACGTGGTCGACGACGTCCCGCGCGGCGCAGTCGGTGTGAAACACCTCATAGCGGGCCTCGGTGCCGGTCGGGGTGAGCTGCGAGCCTCCGGTCATGTCCTGAGCTTACCGAAAGGTATGTACTTACCAGGAGTAAGCCCAGGCTCCTACCGTCCCGATCACCAGGTAAAACGGACGAAGGAGCAGTTCATGATCGTGGTGACCGGGGCGACCGGGAACATCGGCCGGCCGCTGACGCGGGTGCTGGCCGAGGCGGGGCAGCAGGTGACGGCGGTGTCGCGGCACACCGCGGCGGTGCCGGACGGCGTCGAGCACGTGGTGGCGGACCTGGCGGACCCCGCGGGCCTCGAACCCGTGCTGGCCGGCGCGAAGGCGTTGTTCCTGCTGCTGTCCGGCGACCTGCACGCCGTGGGGGCGAATCCCGCCGACGTCGTCGAGCGGGCCGCACGCGCCGGGGTCGGCCGGATCGTCCTGCTGTCCACGCTCGGCGTGGTGACCCGGCCGTTCGGCACGACGCGGGTCGCGATGCGCGAGCTGGAAGACGCGGTGCGGGCGTCCGGCGCCGACTGGGCGATCCTGCGGCCCGGCGGCTTCGCGTCGAACGCGCTGTGGTGGGCCGAAAGCGTCCGCACGCAGCGCGTCGTCGCCGCGCCCTTCGGCGACACCGGCGTGCCGGTGATCGACCCGGCGGACATCGCCGACGTCGCCGCGGCCTGTCTGGTGGACGACCGGCACACCGGCGGCGTCTACGAGCTGACCGGACCGGCGGTGATCACGCCCCGGGAGCAGGCGGCGGCCATCGCCGCCGCGCTGGGCTCGCCGGTGCGGTTCCACGAACAGACCCGCGAGGAGGCCAAGGCGGCCATGACCCGGAGCATGCCCGGCGAGCTCGCCGACGACACGCTGGACATCCTCGGCTCGCCCAGCCCGGCCGAGGTGCGTGTCAGCCCCGACGTCGAGCGGGTCCTCGGCCGGCCGGCGCGCACCTTCGCCGACTGGGCCGCGCGCAACGTCGCCGCGTTCCGCTAAGCGGCTGTCCGCCGCAGCTCGGCGAGCTCCGCGCGCAGGGCACGGAGCTCGTCGAGGATCTCCTGGTTCGCGGCCGCCTGGGTTTCGGCCTGCTTCGCCTCTTCCTCGCGGATGTCCTGGCGCAGCTCGTCTTCCATGCCGCTGACCACGACGGCGATGAAGAGGTTCAGCACCGCGAAGCTGGACACCAGGATGTAGACGACGAAGAAGATCCAGGCCATCGGCGCCTGTTCCATGATCGTCTTCGCGATGTCCGGCCAAGCCTCGCCGGTCATCACCTGGAACAGCGTGAACAGCGACGTGCCGAGGTCGCCGAAGTCGCCAGGGTCGATGGCGCCGAACAGCTTCGTCGCCATCACCCCGGCCACGAAGATGATCAGCGCGAGCAGGGCGGCGATCGAAGCCATGCCGGGGATCGCGGCGAGCAGCCCGGAGACGACCTTCCGCATCGACGGCACCACCGAGATCAGCCGCAGCACCCGCAGCACGCGCAGCGACCGCAGCACCGCGAACGGCCCGGTCGCCGGGATCACCGCGATGCCGACCACCAGCAGGTCGAAGATGTTCCAGTTGTCACGGAAGAAACGGCCGCGGTAGGCGTAGAACTTCGCCAGCAACTCGGTGACGAAGATGCCCAGCGCGATGTGGTCGAGCGCGTGCAGGAGGCCGGCGTACCCGGCCATGATCGACGTCGAGGTCTCCATGCCGAGCGTGACCGCGTTGAACACGATCACGGCGATGATGAAGTTCTGGAACCGGCGGTCTTCGAGGACCTTCGCCGCCCGCTCGCGTCCGGTCAAGGCCGCCCCCTGCGTGAGTCAAGGATCAGTAAACGCAGGGATGGTAACCGGACGCGTGCTCAGCGTTCCTCGGGAGCCAGCCGCCAGAAGGCCGAGACCGGGCCGACCTTCGCGCCCATCGGGTAGGCGTGCTCGACCGCCTGCGAGACGAACCACTTGCCGTAGCGGGCCGCCTCGACCACGGACATGCCCTTGGCCAGACCCGCCGTCAGCGCCGACGCCATCGTGTCGCCCGCGCCGTGCGTGTGCGGCGTCGAGTAGCGCTTGCCCGGCAGTTCCACGAACGTCGAGCCGTCGAACAGCAGGTCCACGCACTCCGGGTCGGACTGCAGGTGGCCGCTCTTGACCAGGACGTACCGCGGGCCCATCCGGTGCAGCACCACGGCCGCGGTGTGCATGCCTTCGCGGTCGGTCACCGTCATCCCGGTCAGCAGCCGGACTTCGTCGAGGTTCGGGGTCAGCACCGTCGCGCGCGGGAGGAGTTCGTCGCGCAGCGCGTGCAGGCCGGCGTCGTCGAACAGCGGGTGGCCGTGCATCGACGCCGCGACCGGGTCGACGACGAACGGGATGTCGGCGTCCCGGCCGATCCCCGCCTGGTCGCACGCGGCCGCCACCGCGTGGATGATCTCCGCCGACGCCAGCATGCCCGTCTTCGCCGCGCCGACGCCCATGTCCGCGGCCACGGCCTCGATCTGCCCCGCGACGATGTGCGGAGGCAGGTCGGCGCGGTCGTGCACGCCGAGGGTGTTCTGGACGGTGACGGCGGTGACCGCGACCAGGCCGTGCACGCCGCAGGTCAGGAACGTGCGCAGGTCCGCCTGCAGCCCGGCGGCGCCGCCGGAGTCCGACCCGGCGATGGTCAAAGCGGTCGGCAGGCTCGTCGTCATGGTGGTTTCCCGACTTCTGGTCTAGGCCAATCAGCCTCTTTTGCTTCATCAACAGTCAACCACGGTGAGACATTGTGAACGTTACTCACGTTCGAAGGAGCCTGGATGAAGCTCTTCTCGGTGGCGGTCCTCACGGCGGCGCTCGTGCTCTCCGGGGCGACGGCCGCGAACGCGGACAGCCCGAAGCTCTCGCACGTCACGACGGTCGGCGTGCACAACACGTACGACCCGGCGGCCTACGGCTACCTGGCCCAGGCGCTCGACGCCGGCTCGTCGCTGATCGAGCTGGACGTCTGGCCGGACTTCTTCACCCACGAGTGGAAGGTCAGCCACTCGAACCCGCTGGGGAACAACAACAACTGCGTCGCGGCGACCTCGGCGTCGCAGCTCTACAGCGGCGGCACGAACAAGAACCTCGAGTACTGCCTCGACGACATCCGGATCTGGCTCGCCGCCCACCCCGGGCACACGCCGATCACGCTCAAGCTCGAAATGAAGACCGGTTTCTCGGACAACACCGGTATGGGCCCGGACGAACTGGACGCCACCTTCCGTTCGCACCTCGGCAGCGTCGCCTTCCGCCCGGCAGAGCTGCTCGGCGGCTACGGCACGCTCGACGACGCGGCCAAGGCGGACAACTGGCCGTCGGTGGACGCGCTGCGGGGACGGGTGCTCACCGAGATCATCCCGGGCACGGTCGAGGAAGGGAACCCGACCGACACGCTGAAGACCGACGTCGAGTACGCGCGCTACCTGGTGGGGCTCAAGAACGCCGGCAAGCTCGGCGACGCGAACATCTTCCCGACCGTGCACGGCGCGGCCGGCGGTGACCCGCGGGACAAGTACACCGCCGACCTCAAGCCGTGGTTCGTGGTGTTCGACGGCGATGCGAACGCGTGGGTGACGCAGACCGGGCCGTGGTGGTACGACGCCAACCACTACTACGTGGTGATGACCGACGCGCAGAACGTCGCACCGGCCATCGACGCCCACAACCCGACGGTCGACCAGGCCAACCAGCGCGTCGCCGACCTGGCGAAGCAGCACGCGTCGGTGGTCACCGCGGACTGGACCGGGCTCACGACGGTGCTGCCGCAGGTGATTGCCCGGGGATAGTGCGGTGCCCACGAAGGTTCACCGGGTGGGGCCGGCCTGTCGAACGGTCTCGTGTCGATCTTCGTGGTCAGCGGGAACGGCCGGCTCACCGCTCGCGGCGGCCAACTCGCGTACCGGAACGGCCAACTCGCTGGCAGGTGGGTGAGTTGGCCGTTCCGGTCGGTGCGTTGGCCGTTCCGGTTGGTGAGTTGGCCGCCGGGGTTGTTGTGGTCGGTGCTGCCTTGTCGGGCCTGTCGCAGACACTGCCATCGCAACCCGGCGAACGTATCCGGCCACCGCGCTAGGGGACAGCGCTTCCCGGCCGGCCTCGATCAGTTCGGCGAGGCCGGCCGATCGCGCTCGCCCAGGACGCGGGCGCGGTGGTCGAGGAGCGCCACACCTTCGTGGATGCTCGGTGGCGGTGTGCGGCCGGACTTCTCGCGAAGGACGGAGATCGCCTGGATGTTGAGCCCCTTGCCGACCAGCGCGTCGAACTCCTCCCGCAGCTCCTCGGGCAGGGCCCGCCACAGCTCGTGGTTCGTCACCAGCCCAGTTTGGCAGCGCCGGCTCCGCGGCTGCGCGCGATTTACCGGTCCAGGACCCAGAACGGCGACACCGGGCCCACACCCGCGCCCAGCGAGTAGGACTCCGCCACGCAGCGCTCGATGAACTTCTTCCCCGCCGCCACCGCGTCCGGCACCGAAGCGCCCTTAGCCAGCGATGCCGTGATCGCCGAGGCCAGGGTGTCGCCGCCGCCGTGGGTGTTCTCCGTGATGTAGCGCGGGCCGCTCAGCTCGAGGTACTCGCGGCCGTCCGACAGGAGGTCGACGCAGTCCTCCGTGCCCGTCATGTGGCCGCCCTTGACCAGGACCCAGCGGGAGCCGAACTCCAGCAACGCGTCCGCGGCGGTCCGCTGGGATGCCGGGTCCACCACGGAAATCCCGGTCAGGAGGCGGACTTCGTCGAGGTTCGGGGTGATCAGCGTCGCGCGGGGGAACAGCTCCGTGCGGATCGCCTCCAGTGCGTCCTCGCGCAGCAGGGCGTGCCCGGTCATCGACGCCGCCACCGGGTCGACGACCAGGGGGAAGTCCAGGCCGAGCTCGTCGAGGGTCTTCGCCACCGAGCGGATGATCTCGGCCGTCGCGAGCATGCCCGTCTTGGCCGCGTCGACGCCCATGTCGGACGCCACCGCCTTGATCTGCGCGCACACGACCTCGGCCGGGATCTCCGTGAAACCCTGTACGCCCAACGAGTTCTGCACGGTGACCGCGGTCAGCGCCACCAGCCCGTGGACGCCGTTCGCGAAGAACGTGCGCAAATCGGCCTGGATGCCCGCACCACCGCCGGAGTCCGATCCGGCGATGGTGAGGGCGGTGCGCGGTGTCACGGTTGCACCACGGGCAGGTAGACCTGGCCGCCGGACTCGGTGAACTCCGCCGACTTCGAAGCCATGCCGGCCTCGATGGCCTCCACAGTGGACAGACCGTGCTCCTCGGCGTACTTGCGGACGTCCTGCGTGATCCGCATCGAGCAGAACTTCGGCCCGCACATCGAGCAGAAGTGCGCGGTCTTGGCCGGCTCGGCGGGCAACGTCTCGTCGTGGAACGAACGCGCGGTGTCGGGGTCCAGCGACAGGTTGAACTGGTCGTTCCAGCGGAACTCGAAGCGCGCCTTCGACAGCTCGTCGTCCCACTCCTGCGCGTACTTGTGCCCCTTGGCCAGGTCCGCGGCGTGCGCGGCGATCTTGTACGTGATCACGCCGGTCTTGACGTCGTCGCGGTTCGGCAGGCCGAGGTGCTCCTTCGGCGTGACGTAGCACAGCATCGCCGTGCCGTACCAGCCGATCTGGGCCGCGCCGATGGCCGACGTGATGTGGTCGTACGCCGGCGCGATGTCCGTCGCGAGTGGACCGAGGGTGTAGAACGGCGCCTCGCCGCAGAGCTTTTCTTCCAGCTCCACGTTCTCCTTGATCTTGTGCATCGGCACGTGGCCGGGGCCCTCGATCATCACCTGGACGTCGTGCGAGCGCGCGATGTGCGTCAGCTCACCCAGGGTTTCCAGCTCGGCGAACTGCGCGCGGTCGTTGGCGTCCGCGATCGAGCCGGGACGCAGGCCGTCGCCCAGGGAGAACGTGACGTCGTACTGCCGGAGGATCTCGCAGAGCTCCTCGAAGTGCGTGTACAAAAAGGACTCTTGGTGGTGCGCGAGGCACCACGCCGCCATGATCGACCCGCCGCGGCTGACGATGCCGGTGACGCGCCGCGCGGTCAGCGGGATGTAGCGCAGCAGCACGCCGGCGTGCACCGTGACGTAGTCGACGCCCTGCTCGCACTGCTCGATGATCGTGTCGCGGTAGATCTCCCACGACAGCTTTTCCGGTTCGCCGTCGACCTTCTCGAGGGCCTGGTAGATCGGCACGGTGCCGACCGGGACCGGCGAGTTGCGGATGATCCATTCGCGCGTCTCGTGGATCCGCTTGCCGGTGGAGAGGTCCATGATCGTGTCGGCGCCCCAGCGGGTCGCCCAGACCATCTTGTCGACCTCTTCCTCGACCGACGACCAGACGGCCGAGTTGCCCATGTTGGCGTTGATCTTCACGAGGAAGTTCTTGCCGATGATCATCGGCTCGGTCTCGGGGTGCTTGCGGTTGACCGGGATCACCGCGCGGCCGCGGGCCACCTCGTCGCGCACGAACTCGGGCGAAACCCGTTCACGCGCGGCGATGTACTCCATTTCGCGGGTGATGACACCCTGTTTGGCCCAGCCGAGCTGCGTGTTGTGCTCCCGGCCGTCGGCCCAGCCCGCCCGCAGCCGGTGGAGTCCACTGTGGACGTCGATGGACGCGTCGGGGTCCGTGTACGGGCCCGAAGTGTCGTAAACGTCGAAGTGCTCACCGTTGGAGAGATCGATCCGGCGAGCCGGGACGCGGAGCCCGGATTCCGTCTGGTGGTAGACCTTGTGCGAGCCGGTGATCGGACCGGTCGTTACGGAGACGTCCTTGTTTTCGAGCGTCGTCAACGACTTTCACTCCCTACGCCGGCATTACCCGGTCAGGTTCATGCGGTCGGTGACGCCTGCGAAACGCAAGTCACCCTCTCAGCCCGCCATGGCGCGAGCTCCCGCGTTGGTGTTGTGCCACCGACCATGCCACGCCGGAGCGCGATACTCAAGTCAGCCGACCAACTCGGCCGGAGTGGCGTAGACGTCGACCATCGCTCCGTTGCGCAGCACGGTGATCGGCAGTGCGGTGCCGATCACTTCCGCGAACAGCTGGCGCTGGATGCCCTGGGCGTCCGAGACGCGGGTGCGCCCGACGGTCAGCACGAGGTCGCCGGCGCGCAGCCCGGCCCGGTCCGCGGGGCCGCCGGAGACGACTTCGCGCACCCGCAGCCCGGCCTGCTGCCCGGTGCGCTCGGCGACGTCG
>NZ_JAAGNB010001159.1:0-9626 GCF_010550475.1 Amycolatopsis sp. SID8362 | reverse complement strand
GCCCGCGGCGACGGCCGACGGGACGTCGACGTCCGCGTCCACTGTGGACGCTCCGGCGCCGGCCCGGCCGCGTCCCCGCGGTTCCCGGCGCCAGGCCCACGGCCGCCACGCTGCTTGAACCCGCGCGGTATAGGGCGTTATACGAGCTTGGGCACCAGACGATCCGCCGTCCGCAGCACGAAGGCGACGGGCCGCGCGAAGAGCGCCACGAGCACGCCGACCAGCGGGCCGCGGCGGCGGGCCGCCACGCGCGGCGGAAGCGCCGAAAACAGCGTCGCGAGGCCAGGGAGCGGCCGGGCGAACACCGTGCACTCGGCGATCTGCCCGTGCTCGTCGACGCGCACCACGTTCATCGCTTCGAGGTCCGCACCGCGGACGCGCGCCCGGAAGGAGAACGACGCCGTGTCGCCGCGCACGAGCGGCTCGGTGGTTTCGACGTCCTCCAGCACGGCGAAGATGTCGCGGTGCAGGGCCGCCACCTGCTCCCGGCCCTCGAAGCGCACTCGCGCGCTGAGCGGGGAATGGAAGACGACTTCGGGGGCCAGCAGGCCGGCGACCGCGTCGGCGTCACCGCTTTCCCCGGCCGCGCGCAGGGCGGTGATCGCCGGTGGGACGGTCATGACAAACTCCTCAAGCTCGTCGGGTGACTTGATATAGTCAGGCGTGCTTGAGATTGTCAAGTGAGGAACCATGAGCCGAAGCTACGGTCAGTACTGCGGTCTCGCCCGGGCGCTCGACGTCGTGGGCGACCGGTGGAACCTGCTCGTCGTCCGCCAGCTGCTGGTGGCGCCCGCGCGCTACCGCGAGCTGCTCGACGGGCTCCCCGGCGTGGCCACCAACCTGCTCGCCGGGCGGCTGCGCGATCTGGAGGACGCCGGCGTGGTCGAGCGACGGCTGGCCGCGGACGGCAACGCGATCGAGTACGCGCTCACGCCGTGGGGCGCCGGGCTGCGGGAGCCGATCGAGGGGCTCGTCCGCTGGTCCGCGCCGCTGATGGTGCGCGGGCCCGGGACCGACCGCTTCCGGCCCGAATGGTTCGTCGTCGCCCTGCCCGCCCTGCTCGGCGGCCGGAAGACCGCGGGCCGGCCGGTGACGGTGGGGATCGCGGCCGACGACGGGCTGGTCCAGGTGCGGGCGACGCGCTCCGGCGTCGAGGTCGGCCTGCACGACGGCCGGGACCTCGACGCCGTCGTGCGCGCCGAACCCGCGATCGTGCTCGGCCTGGCCGCCGGGGTGCTCACCCTCGACCAGACCGGTGTCGAGATCGAGGGCGACGAGGCCGCGGTGCAAGCGCTCTTCGGGGGCTGAGGCTCAGGCGAACTTCGTCTTCGGGCGCTCCTGCCGCACCCCGTCGACGAAGACGTCCACCTTCTCGTCGAGGAAAGCCACCAGCCCGGCGGCGCGGATGCTCTCCGGCAGCGGCGTCGGGTAGCTCCACGCGAGGTCGGCGTGCCCGGCGACGTCGAAGTGCTCGGCCGCGCCCTTGTACGGGCAGTGCGTCACCGTGTCGATCTTCTCGAGCAGGTCCATCCGGACGTCGACGCGGGGCAGGTAGTAGCGGACCGGCAGGCCGGTCTCGAACAGCAGGTGCGGCCGGACGGTGTCGGCGACCGTGACGCCGTCGACCTCGACGCGGACGTGCCGGGAGCTCGGCAGGACGTCGACGCGCACCCCGGGGTCGCGCGGGTGCGTGAAGATCTGCTCGTCCTCTTCGAACCAGTCGAACGCGGCGAAGTCGAAGCGGACGTGGTCGCGGAGCTCCTCGATGGGCGAATCCGGGTGTTCCAGCGCGCCGTCCACCGCCTCGGCCCGGCCGACCTTTATCGTCGACAGAACACCATCTCCGCGGCTGGGCGAGTGCGTCGTCCGGCCGGAGGGGGTGAGCACGCCGCTCACGACGTCCGCGCGCGGGAAGTAGTACGTGGGGTAGTACGGGACTTCCCACACCAGAAGGGGGTGCACCGTGTCCGCGACGAGTTCCCCGCCGAGGAACACGCGTACCCGCTTCGCGCCTTGTGCCACGCGGACCCGGCCGCGTACCGGAGTGCTCATGCCCCGGTCAACGGGTTCCGGATCGGACGTATTCCGGGAAATCCGGGTTCCGGGCGGCTAGCGTGGCGGGGAGAACGAAGACGAGAGGCGGGCACGGGTGACCGGCGTAGGAGCTCCAACGGTCGGGACCCCCGCCGGGATGCGCAAGATCAACCAGCGGGCGGTGCTGGACCTGCTGCGCCGCAGCGGGCCGGCGACCCGGCCGCAGGTCGCGAAGGACACCGGGCTGTCCAAGCCGACGGTCAGCCAGGCACTGCTGGCGCTCGAGGCGGCGGGGCTGGCGCGCCCGACGGGGCAGACGTCCACCGGCACCGGCCGGTCGGCGGTGCTGTACGAGGCCGACCCCACGGCGGGGTACGTGCTGGGCGTCGACATCGGCCGCGAGCACATCCGGGTCGCGGTGTCCGACCTCGGACGCGTCCTGGTGGCCCGCCGCGACGAGCGCAACACGGCGCGGTCCGGGGCGGCGCTGGTGAGCGCGGTCGGGAAGATCGCCGCCGACGCGGTCGCCGAAGCGGGCCTGACGGCGTCCGACATCGTTGTCCGCGTGGTCGGCTCCCCCGGCGTCGCCGACCCGGAAAAGCGCTGCTTCCGGCACGCGCCGAACCTGCCGGGCTGGGGCCGGGCCGGGCTGATCGACGACCTCGAGGCCGCGCTGGGCCCGGACCTGATGGTCGAGAACGACGCGAACCTGACCGCGGTCGGCGAATGGGAAAGCGGCGCCGCGCGCGGCGCGTCGGTGTTCGGCTGCATCACGATCGGCACCGGCGTCGGCATGGGCATGATGGTCGACGGCCGGGTGTTCCGCGGCGCGACCGGCGCGGCGGGCGAGATCGGCTACCTGCCCTACGGCCGGACACGGGCGGCGGAGGAACCCACGACCCCGCCCGCGCGCGGCCACCTCGAAGAGGCGACGGCGGCGCAGTCGGTGGTCCGCGGCGCCCGCGAACTCGGTCTCGGCACGGCGAAATCGGCCCGCGAGGTCTTCCGCCTGGCCCGCGAAGGCGACGAACTCGCCCGCCGCGCGGTGGAAACGGAAGCCGACCGCCTCGCCTACACGGTCGCGTCGGTGGCGGCGGTGATCGATCCGGAGCTGATCGTCCTCGGCGGCGGGATGGGCACAGCGGCCGACCTGCTGCTGGAGCCGATCGACCGCGCCCTGCGCGCGTTCACGCCGCTGGTGCCGAAGGTGGTCCAAGGCGAACTGGGCGAGGACGCCGTGCTGACCGGCGCGATCAGCGTGGGCCTGCGGGCGGCCGAAGGCCTGGTCTTCGACCGCCGCGTCGGGGCCGCCTGACCTATAGACAGCCGATGGTTTCGCTCGCGAAGATCGCGGTGCTCAGCGTGCCGTCGTAGTCGATCGAGAGCCGCTCTTCGTTCCGGACGCAGAGCCGTGTCTGCCGGTTGTTGAACGCCCCGCCGTCGAGCGCGTAGTCGAGGTCCCAGTTGACGGTCCGCGCGCTCGTCGCCGTGTTGATCAGCCCGAGGTAGCCGAGCACGTTGCACTTCGTGCTGTCGCAGTTCCAGCGGAAGCAGACCTGGTAACGGATCTTGCCCCACGACGCCGTGCCCGAGCACTTCGGCGACACGGCGGCCACCACGGCGGTCCGGCCGGGTGCCGCGGCGTGCGCCACGGTCGCGGTTTCGCCGCCCTCACGCCCCGATGCCGACGCCGGTTTAACCGCCGCCGAGGCGTCATACGATCGGACCAACACCACTCAGGCCGCGCGCCAGGCTTCGCCGCCCGTCGAGATTCGCCACGGTGTCAGCTTCAGCACGGTGATCTCCGGGTCGCGGAAGTCCTTGCCGCCGAGGATTTTCGGGTCGTAGCCCAGGGGTTCCGGTGCCGAGGCGAACAGGTTCCACAGGTCCTTGCGGCTCGCCTCGTCGTCGGCGAACTCCGCCCGGCACTCCGCGACAGCGACTTCGTGCTGCGGGTCCCAGTACGAGCACGACACCCACGGCGTCGCCGCCAGGTGCGCCACCTTCAGCGGGGTCGGCCGGGTGAACAGCCGGCCCGTCAACGGGTCCGGCTGCCAGATCGGGTGCACCACCCGCGACCGCGGCCTCCCCCGGCGGTCGACGGTCGCCAGCGTGCACCAGACGATCCGGTGCGCCACGCGGATGAACGCGTCGGCCAGCGCGGGCGGCACCCTGCTAGATTCCACAACCATGGTTGTGCATCCTAGCACCCTCGACCTCTCCCTGACCGCGCTCTTCGCGGGCTGGGCCATGACGGACGAGGTCCAGCGGCGCCTCGCCGAGCAGGGTTTCGACGAGCTGCGGTTCAACGACGGCGTCGTGCTGCAGCACGTCCTGGCCGCCCCGCTGTCCATCACCGCGCTCGCCGAGCGGATGGGCGTCACCCAGCAGGCGGCCTCGAAAGCCGTCGCGGACCTCGAACGCCGGAACCTGCTGCGGCGGGAACCGGCACCGGACGACGCGCGCACGAAGCTGCTGCACCTGACCGCGCACGCGCTGGCCGCCGTGGAAGCGACTCGGGGACTGCGGCGGGACCTTCAGGAGGAACTGGTCGCCGAGTACGGCGCCGAGCGCGTCGACGACGCCCGGGCGTTGCTGGCGTCGATCATCGGCCGCTTCGGCGGCGAGGACGCCGTTCGCGGCCGCCGCGTCCGGCCGCCGCGCTGATTACCCGTGACGTAATCGACGGGCGCCCCGCCGGTGAGCAGGATCGGCGGCATGAGCCGAACCAACCGTGAGATCGTCACCGCCTGCTTCGAGAACCTGTTCGTGCACAAGGACTTCGACGCCGCGAAGGCCGCGCTGCACCCCGGTTTCGTCACCCACAGCCCCGGCCTGCCCTCGGGCCGGGACGCGTTCACGGACGCCGTCAAGAACTCCCCGCTCGCGGGCGCGACCGCCGAGATCCGGCACGTGGTCGCCGAGGGCGACCTCGTCGTGGTGCACCTGCACGTGGCGGGCACCGCCGTCGTCGACATCCTGCGTGTCGAGGACGGCCTGCTCGTCGAGCACTGGGACGTGAAGCAGCCGCTCTAGCGGGTGATCGCGCAGGTTCCCGACGCCGTCGCCAGCAGCTTGCCCTCGGCGTCGCGGATCTCCCCCTCGGCGAACGCGATCCGCGAACCCTCCTTGACGACGCGGCCGACCGCCCGGATCTCGCCGCGGCCCGCGTGGATCGCGCGCAGGTAGCTCACCTTCAGCTCCACCGACGCGTAGCCGACGCCGGCCGGGAGCGTCGTGTGGACCGCGCAGCCGACGACCGAGTCGAGCATCGTGGCCGCCACGCCGCCGTGGACCATGCCGATCGGGTTGTAGAGCGACTCGTCCGGCTCGGCGACCGCCTCGACCTCGCCGGGCTCGATGCGCTCCCAGCGCAGGCCGAAGTGGGCGGCGATCGGCGGGCCCGGGATGCGGCCGTCCTTGATGGCCGTCAGGTACTCGAGGCCGGACATGCTCGCGCCGAGCCGGGCGGTGGGCAGCGGGTCCTGCCAGGTGATGGTCTTCGAGCGGGTTCCCGCTTCGGCGGCGACGTCGGTCATTCCGGGCTCCTCGATTATGACAACTGTCTTAATCGCAGCTTCGCCTGGCGCCGGGACGGCGTCAAGCGCGGCGTGAGCCAGGCCACCGGTGGTCCGCCCGTGGCGCGGGTGGAATCATCCGGGGGTGAGCACCGAGCGCAAGCTGATCGACCCGGAACGCGTCTCGGCGGCGGTCGACGGGCTCGGCGACCGCGCCGTCATCGACGAATGGGCCCGGCGCTTCTCCGTGGTCGCCGACCCGTCCCGGCTGGCCCTGCTGGTCTCCATCCACTACGCGCGCGAGATCAGCGTCACCGACCTCGCCGCGGCCACCGGCATGACCGACACCGCCGTGTCGCAGGCCCTGCGGCTGCTGCGGGCCCACGGCCTGGTCACGCCGCAGCGCTCCGGCCGCGTCGTGCGCTACCGGCTCGCCGACGCGACCGTGCACGAACTCATCCACCACGTCCGGCCACACCCCGAACATCCCGCGAACGGCGACGAGGACCGGTAGCGTGCGGGCATGACGGGATTGCCGGAAGCCATCACCGCCTGCCTGTTCGACCTCGACGGAGTGCTGACCGGGACGGCGATTCTCCACCGCGAAGCCTGGAAACGGACATTCGACGAGTTCCTGCGCGCCCGCGACGGCGCCGGGTTCGCCGAGTTCACCGACCTCGACTACGCGGCCTTTGTGGACGGCCGCCCCCGCGCCGACGGCGTGCGCGAATTCCTGCGGTCACGCAACATCGAGCTGCCCGAGGGCACCCCGGACGACCCGCCGGACGCCCCCACGGTCAACGGCGTCGGCAACCGCAAGAACGACCTGGTCCTCAAGATCATCGACGAACGCGGTGTGAGCCCCTACCCCGGCTCGATCCGGTACCTCGAAGCGGTCAAGGCCGCCGGGCTGCGGATCGCCGTCGTGACGTCCTCGGCGAACGGCGCCAAGGTCCTCGACGCCGGCGACCTGAGCAAGTACGTCGAAGCCCGCGTCGACGGCCTCGTCATCCGCGACCGGCACCTCAGGGGCAAGCCCGCGCCCGACTCGTTCCTGGCCGGCGCCGCGGCGCTCGGCGTCGAGCCCGCGCACGCGGCCGTCTTCGAGGACGCCCAATCCGGTGTCCAGGCCGGGAAAGCCGGCCACTTCGGGTACGTCGTGGGCGTGAACCGGGCCGACCAGGCCGCCGCACTGAAGGCCCACGGGGCCGACATCGTCGTCGACGACCTCGCCGACCTGCTGGAGGACCGATGACCGACGAACCCCGCGGCTACGAGTGCGCCCCGTGGGAGCTGCGCTGGCGCGGCATGGACGTCGACGCCCTGCAGCGCACCGAATCGGCGTTCGCGGTGTCCAACGGCCACATCGGCTTGCGCGGCACCCTCGAAGAGGCCGAGCCGCGCGGGCTGCCCGGCACCTACCTCAACGGGTTCTACGAGCAGCACGAACTCCCCTACGCCGAAGCCGGGTACGGCTACCCCGAAGAGGGCCAGACGGTCGTCAACGTGACCGACGGCAAGATCATCCGGCTGCTGGTCGAGGACGAGCCGCTGGACATGCGCTACGGCGCGGCCACCAAGCACGATCGTGTGCTCGACTTCCGCAAGGGCACGCTCAGCCGCAGCACCGAGTGGTCGTCGCCGACCGGGCGGCGGGTCCGCGTGCGCACCGAGCGCCTGGTTTCCTTCACCCAGCGCGCGATCGCCGCCATCCGCTACGAGGTCGAGCCGCTCGACGAGGACCTGCAGCTGGTCGTGCAGTCCGACCTGCTGGCCAACGAGCCGATCGAATCCGACACCAGCGACCCGCGGGTGGCCGCCGCGCTGAACTCGCCGCTGGTCGGCGAATTCCACCGCGCGACCGACTACAACGCCGTGCTGGTGCACCAGACCCGCCGGTCCGGGCTGCGGATGGCGGCGGCGATGGACCACAAGATCGAGGTGGACGACGGCATCCGCGCCCGCATCCACTCCGAGGAGGACCTCGCCCGGCTCACGGTCGCGGTCGACGTCCCCAAGGGCGGCCGGCTCCGCATCACCAAGTTCCTCGCCTACGGCTGGTCGGCGCAGCGCTCGGTACCGGCGCTGCGGTCGCAGGTGGAGGCGGCGCTGGCGGGGGCGCGCCAGACCGGCTGGAAGGGCCTGGTCACCGAGCAGCGCCAGTTCCTCGACGACTACTGGGCCACCTCCGACATCGAGATCGAGGGCGATCCCGAACTGCAGCAGGCCGTCCGCTTCGCGCTCTTCCACCTCCTGCAGGCCGGGGCCCGCGGCGAAAGCCGCGCGATCGCCGGCAAGGGGCTGACCGGCCCGGGCTACGACGGGCACGCGTTCTGGGACACCGAATCGTTCGTCCTGCCGGTGCTCACCTACACCATCCCGGACGCGGCGCGCGACGCGCTGCGCTGGCGTCACTCCACAATGGACAAAGCGCGGGAACGCGCGCACCAGCTGGGGTTGCGCGGCGCGGCGTTCCCGTGGCGCTCGATCAACGGCGCCGAGTGCTCGGCGTACTGGCCGGCGGGCACGGCGGCGTTCCACGTCAGCGCGGACATCGCCGACGCCGTGCTGCGCTACCTCAACGCGACCGGCGACGAGGAGTTCGAGCGCGACTACGGCACCGAGCTGCTGCTGGAAACCGCGCGGCTGTGGGCGTCGCTGGGCCACCACGACCGGCACGGGACGTTCCGCGTCGACGGCGTCACCGGCCCGGACGAGTACTCGGCGGTGGCGGACAACAACGTCTACACGAACCTGATGGCGCGCCGGAACCTGCTGGCGGCGGCCGACTCCTGCGAACGGCAGCCGGAGGTGGCGGCGCACTTCGGCGTCGACACCGTCGAGCTGGACTCGTGGCGCGCGGCCGCGGCGGCGATGTACCTGCCCTACGACGCGGAACTCGGCGTGCATCCGCAGTCGGAAGGGTTCCTGGACCACGACGAGTGGGACTACGAGAACACCGACCCGGCGCACTACCCGCTGCTGCTGCACTACCCGTACTTCGACCTGTACCGCAAGCAGGTCGTGAAGCAGGCGGACCTGGTGCTGGCGCTGCACCTGTGCGGCGACTCGTTCAGCCCGGAGGAGAAGGCGCGCAACTTCGCCTACTACGAAGCGAGGACCGTGCGGGACTCCTCGCTCTCGGCGGGGACGCAGGCCGTCGTCGCGGCCGAGGTCGGGCACCTGCAGCTGGCCTACGACTACCTCGCCGAAGCCGCGCTGACCGACCTGCACGACGTGCACAACAACGTGCGCAACGGCCTGCACATGGCGTCGCTGGCCGGGGCGTGGCAGGGCGCGGTGGCCGGGTTCGGCGGCCTGCGCGACCACGGTGGCACGCTGTCGTTCACCCCGCGGCTGCCGGAGCAGCTGGGCCGGCTCACGTTCCGGCTGATGTTCCGCGGCACGCGGTTCCAGGTCGAGATCGACCCCGACCAGGTCACCTACCACGTGCTCGACGGCGAGCCGCTGGAAGTGCTGCACCACGGCGAGCGCATCACGCTCACCACGGAGCCGCGGCGATTCCCGATCCCGAAGATCGACGCGGGCGACCCGCCGAAGCAGCCTCCGGGCCGCGCCCCGATGCGGCGCGACTCGGAAAAGGTGCGCCAGTACGCGGAACCGGCCAACCCGATCAGCGAGGTCTACACCGACTGAGCTACTCCGGGAGGTCGCTCAGCACGTCGCGGCCGGGCGGGGCCGGAACCTCTTCGGTCCCGCCCGGGTTCACGTCCGGGTCGGGTGCGGTCGGCACGTCGTGCGTCAGGCTGCCGGGCGTCGGGAGCTTCGGGAGCTCTTCGTCTTCGTCGTCGCGGCCGTGGATGCGCTGCTGTTCGCTCATGGTTTCCGGGATACCCGGTTTTCCCGGTCCCGGCCAGGGTTCAGGCCGCCCGGTCGGCCGCGGCCGCCTTCGCCTTGTCCTGGAGGGTGAGCAGCAGGCCGTCGCGGGTCGACCACGGGCAGATCGCGACCTTGCCGCCCGCGACCGTCAGCAGCGCCTCCGCCACGATCGCGCCGGCCAGCGCCTGGTGCGCGCGGCTGCGCGAAATGCCCGGCAGCTCGGCCCGCTTCGAC
>NZ_JAAGNB010001110.1:0-14491 GCF_010550475.1 Amycolatopsis sp. SID8362 | reverse complement strand
GACGACTCGCGGGGCGGCCGCGGGTGGACGCCGGTGGCCAGGAACAGCGCCGACACCGCGAAGCTCGCCGCATCCGCCAGCAGCGCGCCGCCGGTACCGACGCCCGCGACGAGCACGCCGCCCAGCGCGAAGCCGGCGACCTGGCCCGCCTGCACCAGCATCATCAGCAAACCCATGCCGGGCACGAAGGTTTCGCCGGGCAGCACCTGCGGCAGCAGCGCCGCGCGCGCGGAGTTCCAGACCGGGTTGACCAGCTGGACGCCGACCAGCAGCGCCGCCACCGACGGCAGCGGGAGGCCGGGCACCGCCATCACGGCCACCGCGACCGCGCGCAGGACGTCCGCCGCGACCATCACCGTCCGCGGCGGGTACCGGTCGGCCAGCCCGGACAGCAGCGGCCCGCCCACGAGGTCCGGCAGGAACGTCAGCGCGTACGTCAGCGCGGCCCAGCCGGGCGAATTCGTGCGGTCGTAGACCAGGATCGACAACGCGACGCGCGCGAGCTGGTCACCGGTGACCGAGACCAGCTGGGCGGAGAACAGCGCCCGGAACTCGGTCACGCCGAGGACGTCCCGGAAGCCGACCGCGCGTGCCGTCATGGACACCCACGGTACCGCCGCGAACGCCCAGCGTGAACGTCCGTTAGGAGGTCATGGTGAGGTTTTCTCAGTAGCGGCTGCGCTCGCGTCTTTAATGAGTCATTCAGGGCGTCGCGGGAAGGCCATGAAAGGGTCGTTCATGTCGTCGGACGAGGTGAACGACTCTTTCATGACATCGCGGACGGGTGGATCGGCCGTGATGCCGCCGATGGGGGCGACCGGTCGCGAGGCGAGGCTTATTCAGCCGTCGCCCACCGCATGGCCCTCGTGTGGACCGGCGGGTGAGTGCGCGGGGCGCGGCGGGCCAACCAGAATAAGCCTCACCCTTCGCCGCACGTGATTTTCGGCTGCGGGTTGTAGTGAACGGTCCGGGTCGACCGGCTGACTTCACGGCCGGTGGCGGCGTCCTTGAGCACGCGGGTGTCGGTCGTCGTGAACCCGGGCGCGCCGTTGGACGCGTGGCAGTTTTCCTTCGGGCCCGGCTTGGCCTGCGGGTCGCTCGGGTTCGAGCGGCCGCCGGGGATCGACTCGACGGTGTAGCGCTTGGTGCCCCACAGCTTCACGGTGATCGACGTCGGCGACCAGATCGCCTGGATCGCGATGCCGGTCGGCGAGTCGTTGGTGAACTTGAGGTCGATCACGCTGGAGCCGTTGGGGTTCTGGAACACCGTCGCCTCGCGCGCGGCGGGGTAGCGGCTGATGTAGTAGCTGTGCTCCTTGTGCCCCGCGTCCTTCATGCCCGCGAAGTAGGACGCGTTGTACAGCGTGGTCGCGAACTGCGAGATGCCGCCGCCGACCTCGCGCCCCGGGGCGCCGTCCTTGATCACGCCCGCCTCGACGTAACCCTGCGCCTTGCCGCGCGGGCCGGTGAACCCGTTGAGGCTGAAGGTTTCCCCCGGCTTGACGATCGCGCCGTTGACCTTCTGCGCGACGACGCGGATGTTGGTGCCGGAGTCGGGGGCGAAGCCGCCGGTGGTGAACTCGCCGACGACCTCCTTCACACCCAGCTGGTTCGCCTGGTCGGTGGTCACCTTCGCCGGCGCGTCCTTGTAGATCGCCGGCACCTCGCGGCCGTCGGTTTTCTTCAGGACGTCGGGCAGCGGCTTGAGGCTCGGATCCCAGTCGATCGTCCGGCCGTCGGTGGAGGGGTCGACCGTGGGCTTGCCGCCCTCGAAGACGATGGTCGCCTCCTTGCCCTCCTTCTCGGTGGACTTCAGCTGCGGCCCGGCGGCTTCGACGATCTTGGCGTTGTCGATCTTCGGGGTCAGCCCGCCGCCCTCGGCCGGCTCGAACGTGAGCGCCGCGGCGATGGCCTCCGGCGCCACGGTGGCGTTCTTGCCTTCGCCCTTGACCACCAGCGGGCCCGAGACGGCGGGGCGCGCGAACTGGTCCAGCGCCGCCTGGACGCCTTCGGGGGTGGTGCGGACCGGCGTGCTCGTCACCGGCAGCGCGAGCGTCTCGCCGCGCGCCCACTTCTCGACGACGGTGGCGCTCGCGGCCGGCACGTCGAGCTTCTGCCCGGGCTTCGGCGGCACGGCGACCGGGTTCGCGCCCTCGAACTTCACGGTGCCTTCGACGGGGTCGCGGTCGACCTGGCCGCGCAGCTGCTCCAGCGCGGTGGTGAGCTTGGCGTCCTCGGCGTGGCTGACGACGCCGACCTCGCGGCTGGAGAACAGCGACGACAGGCGCGTGAACGGGTTCAGCGGCTGCTCGCCGGCCTGGTCGAGGGTCTGCGGCCAGTCGAGCTTCAGCCCGGCGAGGGTCGGCGACAGCGTTCCCTGGACGTCGCCGGCCGTCACGGCCAGCGGACGGGTGAGCCGCGGCTCGATCTGGCCGCGCAGCTCCTGCTCGGCGGCGGCGCGGTCCATCCCGCCGACGTCGACGCCGGCCACGGTCACCCCGCGCGGCACGCTGCCCTGGCTGACCAGCAGGTCGATGCCGTAGACCACGACGAGGAAGCCGAACACCCCGCCCGCGATCCAGCCGGCTTTGCGCAGGTCGCGCCGCTTCGGGGGAGTGGGTTCCGGTTCGGGCCGGACGACCGGCAGGACGTCCGTCTGCTCACCGTGTGACTCGGGCCAGCGCGGTTCGTACGGCAACTCTCACCCCTTCAACGCGGCACCGGATCGCGCCGGTGACGACGTCAGCGTACGGGGCACCCGGACAAGCCGTACGACTCGCCCTAACGGGGGATGAACCGGTCACGGAACGGTTAACCGAGGCAACCTCAACGCGCGTCCGGTTCCGGATTGTGCCCGGCCCGCGCCAGAAAGTCGAAGTCACAGCCCTCGTCCGCCTGCGTGATGTGTTCGCTGTAGAGCGCGCCGTAGCCGCGCTCGAACCGCGGCGCCGGCGGTGTCCACTCCGCACGGCGCCGGTCCAGTTCCTCTTCGGACACCTCCAGGCGCAGGACCCGCGAAGGAACGTCCAGGGTGATCAGGTCGCCGTCGCGGACCAGCGCGAGCGGGCCGCCGACGTGCGACTCCGGGGCGACGTGAAGTACGCAGGCGCCGTAGCTGGTGCCGCTCATCCGCGCGTCCGAAATGCGGACCATGTCCCGCACGCCCTGTGCCAGCAGGTGCGCGGGGATCGGCAGCATCCCGTACTCGGGCATGCCGGGGCCGCCGAGCGGGCCCGAGCCGCGCAGGACGAGCACGGCGTCGGCGGTGATGGACGGGTCGTCGATCCGCTTCTTGAGGTCGGCGTAGTCCTCGAACACCACGGCCGGGCCGGTGTGCGTGAGCAGGTGCGGCTCGGCCGCGATGTGCTTGATGACCGCGCCCGACGGCGCCAGGTTGCCGTGCAGCACCGCGACCCCGCCCTCGGCCGCCACCGGCTTGTCCCGCGGCCGGATGACGTCGTCGTTGTGCACCCGCGCGGTGGCGAGGTTCTCGCCGAGGGTGCGGCCGGTGACCGTGGGGCGTTCGGGGTGCAGCAGGTCGGTCAGCCGCGACAGCAGGCCGGGCAGGCCGCCCGCGTAGTAGAAGTCCTCCATCAGCCAGTCACCGCCGGGCCGGATGTTCGCCAGCACCGGCACGCGCCGGGCGATCGCGTCGAAGTCGGCGAGGCTGACCGGGATCCCGCTGCGGCCGGCCATCGCGATCAGGTGGATCACGGCGTTGGTCGAGCCGCCCAGCGCGAGCACGGTGGTGATCGCGTCGGCGTACGCGCGCTTGTCCAGCACCTGCGTGATCGTCAGGTCTTCCCAGACCATGTCCACGATCCGCGCGCCGCTCGCCGCGGCCATCCGGTGGTGCGCCGAGTCGACGGCGGGGATCGACGCGGCGCCCGGCAGCGTAACGCCGAGCACCTCCGCGGCCGATGTCATCGTCGACGCCGTCCCCATCGTCATGCAGTGGCCCGGCGAGCGCGCGAGCCCTCGCTCCAGTTCGGACATTTCGGCGTCGCCGATCAGCCCGGCGCGCTTGTCGTCCCAGTACTTCCACATGTCCGTGCCGCTGCCGAGGACCTCGTCGCGCCAGTGCCCGCGCAGCATCGGCCCGGCGGGCACGAAGATCGCGGGCAGTCCCGCGCTCGCCGCGCCCATCAGCAGCGCCGGCGTCGTCTTGTCGCAGCCGCCCATCAGGACGGCGCCGTCGATCGGGTAGGACCGCAGGATCTCCTCGGTCTCCATGGCGAGGAGGTTGCGGTAGAGCATCGGCGTCGGCTTCTGGTAGGTCTCCGACAGCGTCGCGACCGGGAACTCCAGCGGGAAGCCGCCGGCCTGCCACACGCCGCGCTTGACCTGCTCGGCGCGTTCGCGCAGGTGCATGTGGCACGGGTTGATGTCGGACCACGTGTTGAGGATGCCGATGACCGGCTTGCCGAGGTGCTCCTCCGGGTTGTAGCCCAGTTGACGGCTGCGGGCGCGGTGGCTGAAGTTGCGCAGTTCGTCGCCGCCGAACCACCGGTGGCTGCGGAGCTCCTCGGGTCGTTTCATGTGATCCAGTATGGCATCTGATATATGATCTCGCGGGCCTGGTTGAATGGGATCCGACACCAGCGAGGGAGTGCGCCATGACCGGGACGTTCAGCTTGCCGGCCTCGCGGACCGAAGTGGTCCTCGAGGAGATCCGGCGCGGCATCCTCACCCGGGAGCTGGTGCCCGGCCAGCCGCTGGTCGAAGCGGAGCTGGCCGCGCGCCTCGGCGTGTCCAAGACGCCGGTCCGCGAGGCGCTCAAGGTGCTCTCCAACTCCGGCCTCGTGACGTTCAGCCCGTACAAGGGCGCGTCCGTGGTCACCGTCGACGCCGAGCTGGCGAAGTCGGTCTACGACGTCCGGACCGTGCTCGAGCCCGAAGCCGTCCGGCGGACCGTGGAGCAGCGCGACCCCGCCCTGCTCGAAGACGCGGCGGAGGCGCTGAAAGAGGCGTCGGCGGCGATCGCGGACAAGGACCAGGCCGCGCTCAGCCTGCTGAACCGCCGGTTCCACCGCGCCCTCTACCGCGGCTGCGGCAACCCGCTCATGGTCAGCATCCTCGACGACCTCAAGGACCGCGCGGCGCTGATCAGCGTCGTCGGCTGGGAAGCCAACCCCAGCTGGAAGAAGGAGTGGAACGAGCACAAAGCGGTGCTCGCGGCGGCCAAGAAGGGCGACGCCGACGGCGCCGCGGCGCTGCTGCGCGAGCACATCGGCGGGTTCCTGGAACGGGTGCTCAAGGCCATCGGATGAAGCTCCTGCTGATCTCCGACACCCACGCCCGCCCGCTGCCCGAGCAGGTGTGGGACGAGGTGGCGGTGGCGGACGTCGTCGTGCACGCCGGCGACTGGGTCGAGATCGGCCTGCTGGACGAGCTGGAAGCGCGCAGCAAGCGGCTGATCGGCGTCTACGGCAACAACGACGGCGCGGACCTGCGGGCGCGGCTGCCGGAGATCGCCCGGGCGGACCTCGGCGGCGTGCGGCTGGCCGTGATCCACGAGACCGGCGCGAAGCAGGGCCGTGAGCAGCGGTGCGCCGCGCTGTTCCCGGACACCGACGTGCTCGTCTTCGGCCACAGCCACATCCCGTGGGACACGGTGGCGCCGTCCGGCCTGCGGCTGCTCAACCCCGGTTCGCCGACCGACCGCCGCCGTCAGCCGACCGGCACGTACCAGACCGCGCGCGTCGAGGGCGGCGCGCTGGTGGACGTCGAGCTGCACCACCTGCCCCCGAGGGGGTAGACAGGTCCCATGGATCCGGCATGGGCCTTGCGGGAGATCGCGTTCCAGCTCGAACGCGCGGGGGAACCGACCTACCGCGTCCGGGCGTTCCGGAACGCGGCCGCGACCGTCGACAAGACCGACGCTTCGCAGCTGGCTTCGATGGCGGAGAACGGCACGCTGACGTCGCTGCCCGGCATCGGGAAGGCGACCGCCGGCGTCATCGAGGACGCGCTGGCCGGGCGTGATCCGGCGTACCGCGCCAAGCTCGTGGAGAAGAAGCTGCCGGACGGCGAGCCGCTGCGCTCGGCGCTGCGCGGGGACTGCCACACCCATTCGGACTGGTCGGACGGCGGCAGCTCGATCGGCGAGATGGCCGTCGCCGGGCGGGACCTCGGGCACGAATGGATGGTGCTGACCGACCACTCGCCGCGGCTGACCGTCGCGAACGGGCTCTCGCCGGACCGGCTGCGGACGCAGATGCAGATCGTCGCGAAGGCCAACGAGCTGATGGCGCCGTTCCGGCTGCTGCACGGCATCGAGGTCGACATCCTCGACGACGGCTCCCTCGACCAGGAGGACGAACTGCTGGGGCAGCTGGACTTCGTCGTCGCGAGCGTGCACTCGAAGCTGAAGATGCCGGCCAGGGACATGACCCGCCGGATGGTCGCGGCGGTCCGGAACCCGCGCACGAGGGTGCTCGGGCACTGCACCGGGCGGCTGGTCGTCGGCCGTGGGCGCCCCGAGTCGGAGTTCGACGCCGAAGCCGTGTTCACCGAGTGCCGGGAGAACGGCGTCGCGGTCGAGATCAACTCCCGGCCGGAGCGGCTCGACCCGCCGATGCGCCTGCTGCGGCTGGCCGCGGAGATCGGCTGCGACTTCACCATCGACAGCGACGCGCACGCGCCGGGCCAGCTCGACTGGCTCGGCTACGGCTGCGAACGCGCGATCAAGGCGGGCATCGGCCCCGAGCGGATCCTCAACACCCGCACGGCCGACGAGCTGGTCAGCCGCTGATCTCGATGACCGGGTGCCGCGCCGGGTCGAGCCAGCGCAGCAGCGCCGTCAGGTCCGCGCCGGGGATCGCGACGCAGCCCGCGGTCGGCTTCCCGCTGGTGACGTGCAGGAAGAACGCCGACCCCGCGCCCGGCACGACCGGCGAGCGGTTGTAGCCGATGACGACGGCGTTGGCGTAGACCGGGCCGGCCTCGCCGAGGTTTTCCCCGGCGGCCTCGTCGAACGGGCACGTGCCGGGCGCGCAGGTGAAGTGCGTGTTGTAGTGCGGGGACTTGACGTCGGACACCCACCAGTCCGAGGTGGTGACTTCGCGGTAGGGCAGCCGGGTTGCGGCCGGTTCGGTGCCGAACGCTTCGGTGAGCGGCCAGACGCCGGCCGGGGTGCGGGCCGTCGCTTCGCTCGCCTGCCCGACGCCGTTCTTCCCGATCTGCGCGGGAACCGGGCCGTACGCCTTCGTCCACTCGCCGCCGGTGCGCTGCCACGCGGTGAGGACGGCGGTGGTCGCCCCCGCCGAGCCGGCCCGGACGGTGATGCGCTGCTCCGGCTCCGGCTGCTCCGGTGAGGCGGCGCCGCTGGTCAGCAGCGCGGCCGC
Source organism: Amycolatopsis sp. SID8362 (assembly GCF_010550475.1). Classification (NCBI taxonomy): domain Bacteria; kingdom Bacillati; phylum Actinomycetota; class Actinomycetes; order Pseudonocardiales; family Pseudonocardiaceae; genus Amycolatopsis; species Amycolatopsis sp. SID8362. The sequence continues at coordinate 7,145 of NZ_JAAGNB010001110.1, read as the reverse complement.
GGCCAGCGTGACACCGAGGGCTTTCCTGCGCATGCCGGAGAGCCTAGCGGTGCCACGCGGGCCGCGCCGGGCTCAGTTGATGGTGTAGGAGTCGCCGTAGACCTTCCACTTCAGCGGCGTGTGCAGGTCGAAGTTGCCCGCGTTGAGGAACACCAGCTGCTCGGTGTCGACGCGGGAGGTGTCGGCGTGCGCCTCTTCCTGCTTCATGATGACCTTGCGGGCGGCGAAGAACGCCTTGAGGTAGGTCGCCTCGTCGCCGCCCTGGGCCGGGGTCTTCGCCTTCTTCATCGCGGCCTTGCGGATGCCGCCGAAGCTGTCGGAGCTGTCGCCGGGGCCGTGCATGACGATCGCGTCGTAGTAGGCGAACTGGCCGAGGTTGCTCAGGCCGTCGGACTTCCCCTGGTTGACCGCGGGGTTGAAGTAGACGCGGTCGCGCTCGTTGTTCTGCGCGGTCTGGAACGCGCTGGTGGCCGCGGCCTGCTTCCACGCGCTCACGAAGGCCGAGCCGAGGCCGGAGTGGGAGTCGGTGCCGTTCACCTTGCGCAGCGCGGGAAGGAACTTGGCGAGGGGGTTGTTGGGCACGGAGTTCGTGTAGGCCTCGACGAGTTCGAGCATGTCGCCGGTGCCGGAGCAGAACCCGATGATGCCCGCGGTGTACCCGCGGCCGTCCCCGATGTCCTCGATGTACTTGTACTGCGCTTTCCAGTCCAGCGAGGAGTTTTCCGCGCTGGAGACCAGCTTCATCGCGATCTCCTTCTTCGCCGGCACCGAGAGGTCGCCGGCGGCCCGGACGCTCGCGCTGACCGCGCCGGGTGCTTCGTTCGCGGCGATCGCGGGACTGGTGATCACGAGGGCGGCGACGGAGGCCGCGCCGAGCGCGCCGACGAGAACCGGCCGCAACTTCTTGCTCATGGGTGGAGACCCTTTCCGCGGGGTGCGCCGTGGAGGACCACGGCGGGTACGGGTGAGGCGGGTGGAGCTGCGGCGTAGCGACACGGTAGCGAAGAGTCAGCGGGGTTCACAAGAGGCGGAATTCGTTCATGTTCGTGAACGGTCCAGACCATCGTGTTTGGTCCGGAAAGGACGGTGCGGCGATGTAGTGAATGACTCATTCATGTCGTCTGGTGACATGAATGAGTCATTCATGTCGTCCGGGCCGGGCGCGAGGGGTCAGCGGCCCCCGGCGAAGAGCCTGATCACGTCCGGGAGCACGCTCACCGGGATCGTCGGGTCGATCGCCCGCTGCACGCCCAGTCCGATGCCGAGGCTGAGCAGCGCCGTCGCCGCGTCGTCGGCCGACATCGGAAGCGTGATCCCGAAGCGCTCGGCGTACCCCGTGAGCAGGCCGGCGATGGTTTCGCGGATCGCCTTGTCGCGCGCCGCCAGTTCGGCGCGCACGTGCGGGTCGCGGCGGGCGTTGGTGGCGAACTCGACCTCCAGCGCGGTCCACGCCTCGTCGCCGATGCTGCGCTCGGCCCACGCCTGGAACGCCGTGAGCAGCCCGTCCATCCCGTCCGCGCCGGACAGTGCCTCGGCGACCAGCGCGACCTGCTCGTCGTGGATCCGGTCGAGGACCGCGAGGCACAGCTCGTCCTTGCTGCGGAAGTTCGAGTACACCGCGCCCTTCGAGTAGCCGGCCTCGTCCGCGACCTTCTCCAGCGACGTCACCGAGTAGCCGTCGCGCAGGAAGAGCTGCTTGGCGGTGTCGATCAGCTGCTGCCGGGTGCGCGCCTGGCTTTCCGCGCGGGTGAGTCGGGCCATGGGTGCACTCTAGCCACGTCCGGAATCGGGGTACCGCTAGTATCGAGATACTGTTAGTCTCCGAAAATGGACCAACGCCACTTCGAAGTCCTCGTCGTCGGAGCCGGGGCCTCGGGGCTGGGTGCCGCGATCCGCCTCGGCCAGGCCGGGGTCACCGACCTCGCCGTGCTGGAGAAGGCGGACGCGCTCGGCGGCACCTGGCGCGACAACACCTACCCGGGCTGCGCTTGCGACGTCCCGTCCGCGCTGTACTCGTACTCCTTCGCGCCGAACCCGGAGTGGACGCGCGCGTTCGCCGGGCAGCCCGAGATCCGGGCGTACCTGCGCGAGACGGCCGAGCGGTTCGGCGTCACGGACAAGATCCGGTACGGCGTCGAGGTCACGCGCTCGCAGTGGAACCCGCGGGAATCGTTGTGGGAACTGGAGACCACGGCCGGGCCGTACACCGCGCGGATCCTGGTCGCCGGCACCGGGCCGTGGCACGAGCCGAAGATCCCGGACCTGCCCGGGCTGGCCGACTTCCCCGGCGAGGTCTTCCACTCCGCGCGCTGGAACCACGGCTACGACCTCGCGGGCAAGCGCGTGGCGGTGATCGGCACCGGCGCGTCCGCGGTGCAGTTCGTGCCCGAGATCGTGCCGCGGGTGGCGGAACTGCACCTGTTCCAGCGCACCGCGCAGTGGGTGCTGCCGAAGCCGGACCACTACGTCCCCGGCGTGGAACGGTTCCTGCTGCGGCGGTTCCCGGTGCTGCAACGGGCGTTGCGCGGCGCCGAATACGGCGCGATGGAGACGCTCGGGTTCGGCTTCCGGCACCCGTGGCTGCTGCGGCAGGTGCAGAAGATCGGGCTCGCGCACCTGCGGCTGACCGTGCGGGATCCGGTGCTGCGCAAGGCGTTGACGCCGGACTACACGCTGGGGTGCAAGCGGCTCCTGATGTCCAACACGTACTACCGCTCGCTCACCGAGTCCCATGTGGACGTTCACCCGACGGGTGTTTCGGCCGTGCGGGACGGCCGCGTGCTCGGTGCCGACGGCTCGTCGGCGGAGGTCGACGCGATCATCTTCGGCACCGGCTTCCACATCCTCGACATGCCGGTGTCGGCGCGCGTGTTCGACGGCGACGGCCGCAGCCTCGACGACCACTGGAAGGGCAGCCCGAAGGCGTACCTCGGGACGACGGTCGCCGGCTTCCCCAACCTCTACCTGCTGCTCGGCCCGAGCCTCGGCACCGGGCACTCGTCGGCGTTCATGATCATGGAAGCCCAGCTGCGGCACACGGTGGCTGCGGTGACCAGGACGCTGCGCTCGGGGTGGGCGTCGGTGTCGGTGCGCCCGGACGTCCAGGAAGCGTTCAACGCGGACGTCCAGGCGGCGCTGCCGGGGACGGTCTACCAGTCCGGCGGGTGTTCGAGCTACTACACGGACGTCAACGGGCGCAACAGTTTCAGCTGGCCGTTCTCGACCGGGCGGCTGCGCTCGCAGGTGGGTTCGTTCGACGAAGCGGACTACGAAATCCGGAGGGCCCATGCGGTTCGGTAACGGCTACCCGGCGATCGACCCGCGCGGCGCGGTCGTCGCGATCACCGGCGGGGCAAGGGGAATCGGCCGCGCGACGGCGGCGGAGTTCGCCGCGCGCGGGGCCACGGTGTGCGTCGGCGACCTGGACACCGTGCCGATCCCGGACGCGCACAGCTTCCCGCTGGACGTGACCGTCCGCGACTCCTTCGACGCGTTCACCGCCGGGGTGACCGCGCGGTTCGGGCGGATCGACGTGCTGGTCAACAACGCCGGTGTGATGCCGCTCGGCGACTTCCTCGAGGAACCGGACGACGTCGGCCGGACCACTTTGGACGTCAACGTGCGCGGGCTGGTGCACGGCCTGCGGTCGGTGCTGCCGGGGATGATCGCGCGCGGGCGGGGGCACGTGGTGAACGTGGCGTCGATGGCGGGGAAGATCCCGCTGCCGGGCATGGCGGTGTACAACGCGAGCAAGTTCGCGGCGGTCGGCCTGACGGCGGCGGTCCGCCGCGAGTACGCGGCGACGGGCGTGAGCGTCAGCGCGGTGCTGCCCGGCGCGGTCCGGACCGAGCTGTCCTCGGGCGTGCGGCTCGGCGGCGCACTGCCCACAGTGGACCCGGAGGACGTGGCGAAGGCGATCGCGGGCACGTTGCGGACTCGACGCGCGGAGACGGCGGTGCCGAGGTGGCTGGCGGGCTGGGACCTGCTGGCGGCGCTCACCCCGGAACCGGTGATGTCGTGGGCCCGCGGCTTGATCGGCGACGACCGAGCACTGACCGAGCTGGACCCAGCGGGCCGGGCGGCTTACGTGGGACGGGTGGCGGCGCAGGTCAAGTCGCACGGCGCGCCCACCCGGTAGCGCGGGTCGCCTCGCCTCAGTCCCACTCCCAGACCATCCCGTACACCCCCGGCTCGGCGTCCAGCACCGCGATGTGGCTGGTCAAGCTCGGCCCCACCGGCAGCTCCCGCGACCGCTCCCCGCCGGTCGAACCCTCGCGCGGACGGTGGTAGCGGTAGCACCGCACCGGCACCGCCGCGGCATCGAAACACGCCTGCAGCACGATCTGCCGGGCCGGAGCCCGGACCCCGAACTGCAGGTAGCTCGTCTCCGGCGGCGCCCCTTCGTACCCGAACTCGAAGTCGAACACGTACGTCTCGCCCGCGCGCAGCGGGTAGTCGAAGCGCAGCTCCACGGCCATCAGCTCGGACGCCGGGTCGCGGCGGACGCGGCCGGGGCGGCAGCAGTTCGTCGCGCGCAGGACCGGCTGGTGGCCGCCGCCCGTCTGGGGGCGGAAGAACGAGACCCAGCGGTCGACGCCGTCCTCGCGGCTGGTCACCACCAGTTCCGAGCGGACCGAGCGCTCGGTGCGGTCCGGGCCGAGCGTCGCGCGCTGGTGGACCGAGGCCAGGGTCAGGCGGGCGTTGCCGTCGAGGTCGATGCCGTCGCACGAGGCCAGCTCCGTCGGCTCCGACCCCAGCGCGCTGGCCAGGCTGACGCCGCCGGGCCACGGCGAGCGGGGGCGCGCCACCAACGTCGTCAACGCGTCCGCGGGCAGGCCCAGGCAGCCTTCCGCGACGCCGACCGCGTGCAGCGAGCGGTGCCCTTCCGGGTGACGGCGGCCGCGGCGCCAGTAGCTCAGCGTCGCCAGGCTGACTTGGGCGCCGTGCGTTGCCATGCGGCGCTGCAGGGCTTCCAGGCTCAGGCCGCGGTGCCGGATCGCCGCGTCGAACGCCACGGCGAACGGTCCTTCCCGGACCGCGGTGGCGACCTCGGACGGCAGCGTTCCCATCGGGTAAGCATGAATTCTCGCGGAACAGCGCGCAACGAGGCCTGCCACCAAAGTAGGTGACAGGCCTCGCCGGGGGATCAACCGACCGTGAGCGCGGCGTCGTCCACGGCGAACGACGTCTGCAGCGACTGGTCCTCGGTCCCGGCGAACTTCAGCGTCACCGTGTGCCCGGCGAACGACGACACGTCGAGCGTCTTCTGGACGTACGCCGAGTTCCGGTCGAGGTTCGAATACGTCGCCAGTGTGGTCGAGCCGAGGGACACGACGAGCTTGTCGTAGGCGACGTTCTCCGTCTCACCGGTCCACACGCGCAGCCAGAACGTCAAGCTCGCGTGGCAGTTCGCGGGGATCGTCACCGACTGCGAAACCGTGTCGGTGTGCGCCGAACCCCAGCCGCCCAGCCACGAGTCGTAGCTGCCCGAGCGCGCCGGCGCCTGGCTGCCCCACTGGCCGATGGTCGTGTTCGGGTCGGTCCACGACGCCTGACCCGACTCGAAGCCCGGGTTCTGCACCTGCTGCCCGCCGCACCCACCTGGGGGAGGCGTGGTCGTCGGGGGCGTGGTGGTGGTCGTCGGCGGGGTGTCCGTGCACGTCGGGTCGCCCGACTGCGCCGGCACGCTCACCGCGTTCCACGCCGCCTTCACGGTGTTGAACTCGGTGCAGCTGCCCGGGTACAGGTTCTTCGCGGCCTGCAGCGTCCACGTGCGGTAGCGCAGGTAGCTGCTGCCGGACGTCTTCAACTGGACGGCGCCGTGCATGATGTTGATCGCCTTGCGGATGCCGAGGCCGGTGATCGTCGTGTTGTTGCACGTGGAGCTGGTGGGCTGCCCGTTGGTCGGGTTGCTGCCCTCGGCGAGCAGGTAGAACCAGTGGTCGCCGGGCCCGGCCGCCTTGTGCACCTCCGCGTTCGGCGTCGAGCTGGAGTAGCAGTTCGGGTCGCCGACCTTCGACGGGTCGTACATGTAGCGGATCGCGCCGGTGCCGACCAGGTTGACCTCTTCGCCGATCGCGTAGTCCGGCGGGTCGTACTGCGACGGCTCGTTCGCGTAGAACTCCGTCGCGGTGCCGAAGGTGTCGGCGATGAACTCCTGCGTGCCGCCGCCGGAAAAGCCGCCGGAACCGGAGTAGTCGTCAATGCCGTGGCCCATTTCGTGGCCCAGGATGTCCAGCGAGCCGACCCATTCGCCGCTCGGGTTGTGCCCGAGGTTCACGTACGCCGGGCGCGAGTTGTAGTAGTACGCGTTTTCGTCGTCGAGGCCGACGCGGATCTTCCACGCGCCGCCGTTGCCGGTGAAGCCGTCGCGGCCCACCCATTCCGAAAGCATCTTCTTTTCGGTCTGCGCGACGAACAGCGCGTCCGCGCAGCCGGTTTCGATGTTCGTGCCGGAACCGTTGCCCCAGCTGTCGTCGGGCCCGGTCAGGACGGAATCGGTGTTGTAGTTGCGGCAGTCCAGGTTGGCCGTGTTCGGGTCGGCCATCGAGTACGTGCTGCCCGACTGCGTCGTGTTCAGCGCCAGCGGCGACGGGCCGTTCCACTTGCCGGTGCCGGTGCCCGCGGCGACGTGCTGCACGGTCCGCAGGACGCGGCCGTCCACGGCGTCGACGTAGACGCTGAGGCTGCTCGGCTCGCCGTGCTCGTCGGTGCCTTCGACGTTGCTTTCGTAGGCCAGCCGCCCGGCGCCGTCGGCGACGACGACGAGCTTCCCGCCGGGCAGGCTCTTCGGCCCGCGGACCTGCTTGCGCGCGACGGCCTCGGCTTGCTGCGCGGACAGCTTGGCGCCGTGGACGTCGAGGTCGCCGAGGGGTTGCTGCTGCGCGACGGACGTGGTCTTCACCGTCCCGGCCGCGTCGGTGGCGATGACCAGGTCGCCGCCGACCACGGGCAGGCCGTCGTAGGTGCGGTCGTAGACGACGTACGACAGCCCGCCGGCGGACCGCACGTCCCGCTGGACGAACTTGTCGTGCGACCCGGTGAACAACGCGGCCGGGCGGGCCGCGACCAGGCTCGCGGCGGCGCCGGTGGCGTTGGCCCGCGCCTGCGCGGTGGAGGGCGGCGGTTCGGGCGTGGGCTGGGCG